>JAISGW010000065.1 GCA_031262895.1 Tannerella sp.
CTTGAAGCAGTTCGGCCAAAAGAGTTTTACCTGCGCCATTCGGGCCGATAATCGCCCATTGTTGCCCCTCCTCTATCCGCCAGTCGACAGGAAAGCGGAACTGCCTTTCCGGCAAGCGCGCCTGCGCATGACTTAATGCGATAAGCATGATGCACGTTGATTGGAATTGGAGTGCAAAGTTATCAGTTATCTGTGTTCGGGCAGACAGTTTTTCTCCCTTATTTTGCCAAGTCTATATTGCAATTCATTACTTTTGCGGACAAATCAATAATCTTCTAAGTATAGCATCGATACTGGAAATCATGCAAAGTATCCTGTCACGGGCAAAAGCCGACAAGCAGCGCATCATCCTTCCCGAGGGGACGGAGGAGCGCACGCTTCAGGCTGCCGACCGGCTAATAGCCGACGGCATTGCCGACCTTATTCTTGTCGGCAACCCGGCAGAGATCGGGCAGTTGGCCACCCGCAAAGGCCTCAAACACATTCAAGAGGCCGCCATCCTTGACCCGGCGGCCTACCCCCGCAAGGCCGCATACACCGACTTGCTCTACGAGACGCGCAAAGCCAAGGGCATGACGCCTGAGAAGGCCGCAGCCCTGGCCGGCGACCCGCTTTACATCGGCAGCTTAGCCATCAAAGCAGGCGACGCCGACGGCGAAATCGCCGGCGCCCGCAACACGACGGGCAACGTGCTCCGCCCCGCCCTGCAAATCATCCGCACCGAAAAGGGTGTTTCAAGCGTCTCCGGTGCTTTCCTGATGTTCACCCAGGCACCGGAATACGGTGAAAAAGGATTCTTCCTGTTCGCCGACTGTGCCGTCATACCCAATCCTACGGCTGCAGAATTGGCCGAAATTGCCGTAGTCAGCGCCCGCACCGCCCGCGCCTTGGCCGGCATGGAGCCGCGCGTAGCCATGCTGAGCTTTTCTACGAAGGGCAGCGCCTCACACGAGATGGTTGACAAGGTGGTTGAAGCCACCCGCCTGGCCAAGGAAAAAGACCCCTCGCTGTTGGTTGACGGCGAACTGCAGGCCGATGCGGCCATCGTTCCCGCCGTGGGCGAGCAAAAAGCACCCGGCAGCCCCATCGCCGGACATGCCAACGTGCTGGTCTTCCCCTCCCTCGAAGTGGGCAATATCGCTTACAAACTCGTACAGCGCCTCGGCCACGCCCAAGCCATCGGCCCCGTGCTCCAAGGCATGGGCGCTCCCGTAAACGACCTCTCCCGCGGCTGCTCGGTTGACGACGTATATAAGATGGTAGCCATAGCGGCCAACCAAGCCATCGACCTCAAAAAAAGAAAAGCATGAAAATCTTAGTTTTGAACTGCGGCAGTTCCTCGGTGAAGTACAAACTCTTCGACATGGACAGCCGCGAAGTGCTGGCGCAAGGCGGCGCCGAGAAAGTCGGCCTGCCCGGTTCCTTCCTCAAGTTCACCCTGCCTTCAGGCGAAAAGGTGACACTCGAACGGGAGATGCCGCAGCACAGCGCTGCCATCGAATTCATCCTCAGCACGCTGATAGACGAAAAGTACGGCTGCATCAAGAGTTACAGCGAAATCAAGGCCGTCGGCCACCGCGTCGTGCATGGGGGCGAGAGCTTCAGCAAGAGCCAGCGCATCACTTCGCAGGTAGTGCGCAAGCTGGTCGAGTGCATTGACCTGGCGCCCCTGCATAATCCGCCCAACCTGGAAGGCATACGCGCCATGCAGAAGCTGCTGCCCGGCGTGCCGCAAGTAGCCGTCTTCGACACGGCCTTCCACCAGACCATGCCCGATTACGCCTATATGTACGGCCTGCCCTACGAAGCTTACGAAAAATACGGCATCCGGCGTTATGGTTTCCACGGCACCAGCCACCGCTACGTTTCAGCCCGCGCCTGTGAGGTGCTCGGCCTGCCCTACGAAAAGCAACGCATCATCACCGCCCACATCGGCAACGGCGCCTCCGTAGCGGCCATTAAATACGGCAAATGTATAGACACTTCCATGGGCTTGACCCCACAGGAAGGCCTGCTGATGGGAACCAGGGCCGGCGACATGGACGCAGGTGCCCTGCTCTACCTCATGGAAAAGGAAGATTTGGACGTCAAAGGCGCCTCCGACCTGATTAACAAGAAGAGCGGCGTGCTCGGCCTCTCGGGTATTTCCTCCGACATGCGCGAGATAGAGGCCGCCGTGGCCGCAGGCAACGAACGCGCCATCATGGCCCTGAGCGTGTACAACTACCGCATCAAGAAGTATATCGGAGCTTACGCCGCTGCCCTCGGAGGCGTCGACATCCTTGTCTTTACAGGCGGCGTAGGCGAAAACCAGTGGTCTACGCGCGAAGCCGTCTGCTCCGGCATGGAATACATGGGCATACACCTCGACAAGGAAAAGAACAATGGCATGCGCGGGAAAGAGATGCTTATCTCCACACCCGACAGCCCCGTCCGCGTCATCGTCGTGCCCACCGACGAAGAGTTTCTGATTGCTTCCGACACCCTCCACATCCTCGAAGGGGAAGAATAAAAGGAAAAGAAGGAGAAGCTATTGCCTATCCTGAAAGAATCCCTACCTTTGCGACCGCTTAGATAATATGGTATAATTTATTAAAGTAGAAAAGACATGTATTTGGATTCAGCTAAAAAGCAAGAACTCTTCGAGAAGTACGGCAAGGCAAAGTCGGCCAAAGACACAGGCTCCGCAGAAAGCCAGATTGCCCTGTTCACCTTCCGCATCGCCCACCTGACGGAACACCTGAAAGCGAACCATAAGGACCACGGCACCGAACGTTCACTGAAGATGCTGGTCGGCAAGCGCCGCCGCCTGCTGGACTACCTGATTCAGGTGGACATCGAACGCTATCGTTCCATCATCAAGGAATTGGGCATCCGTAAATAAACGATTTGTTCAACCAGCCATAGCCTTTTTAGGCGAAGGGGCAAGCGATGCTTGCCCCTTTTTCATTGGTTTTCGCTCCGAAGAAAAGCGCAATCCGCTAAAATACTCTACCTTTGGACGTTTTTTTAAAGAAATCCTTATGAAAAAGATTAGCGGAATACTTCTTTTATCGGCACTTTTCGCCTGCTTGGCCTTGCCGACCCAAGCACAACTCCATCTGGCCCTAAAGGGAGGCTTGAACATTGCCTCGGTAAAATTCAACAAAGGCCTTTTCGAAAGGGGTAATGTAACGGGCTTCCACATCGGCCCCATGGTGGAAATGACTACGCCCGGCTTGGGTCTGGGCTTCGACGCGGCCATCCTTTATTCGCAAAAAGGCGTGGAAAACAAGACGGGCGACACGTACACGACCGACAACATTGACGTGCCGGTGAACCTGAAATGGAAAATCTCCCCCCCGATGATAGGCGACCTGCTGCGCTTCTTCGTAGCCGCCGGCCCCTATCTCTCCTTCCGTGTGGGGCAGGACCACGACATCTTCGGCGCCATGAAAGACCAATTCAGCTCGAAGACCTTCGGTGCAGGCGCAAACCTGAACGCCGGCATTGAACTATTCTCACGCATACAGTTGGAATTCACCTACGGGATGGGCTTGACCGACAATTGGTCCTATCTGGACAAGAACGGCAATGCCACCGCTTCGGCCAAGGAAAAGACGATGCTGCTTTCCGCCGTGCTCTTGTTCTGAGAAAGTGAATTTCGCCGAAGTCGTACTGCCGCTTCCTTTGGAGACCTTTACCTATCGCATTCCTGCGGAAATGAAGGTAGAGGTCGGCAGTCGCGTAGTCGTGAACTTGGGGAGAAGCCATTTCCATACCGGCATAGTCGTCGAAGTACATGACCGCAAGCCTCCTTACAAGACGAAGGACATCAATGCCTGCTTGGACAAGCATCCCGTGATTCGGCCTCCGCAAGTCCGTTTCTGGAAATGGATAGCTTCTTATTATCTGTGTAAATTGGGCGACGTCTGCCATGCAGCCTTGCCCTCCGGCTTCCTGCCCGACGGCAGGGAATGGCCTTTTCCTGAAGGCAGCGGCTATACGCCACATTATGTAACCTTCGTGCGCATAGCCGAGAACTGCCGCGACGAAGCCAAACTCTCGGCCGTCTTCGACCAGTTGCGCCGCGCCCCTAAACAAGAGGCCATGCTCTTGCGCTTCCTTGACCTCAGCCATGCGCTTAACCCCGCCGACGCCAGGGAAGTATCCAAAAAAGAATTGCAGGAAACCGACGAAGCCACCTCCTCGTCCGTACTGGATGGCTTGGTCAAGCGGGGCGTGTTGGCTTATTACCGGAAAGCCGTGCCCCGCGGCATCACGCCCGTCTGTCGGACACAGCCGCCCCATCCGCTCTCCGACGCCCAACTGGCGGCCCATGCCGCCATCATCGAAAACTTCCGCACCCGCGACGTCTGCCTGTTGCACGGCGTCACCTCAAGCGGGAAGACGGAACTTTACATCCGCCTGATTGCCGACACCTTGGCGCGCGGGCGGCAAGTTCTTTACCTGCTTCCCGAAATCGCCTTGACGACACAGCTCACCGAACGCCTCTCGAAAGTGTTCGGCGAACACCTGATGGTCTATCATTCCAAATTCTCCGACGCCGAACGGGTGGAGATTTGGAACCGGCTGCTCCGAACCGAGGAGCCGGCATTGGTGATGGGCGTACGTTCCTCCGTTTTCCTCCCCTTTCACGACCTTGGTTTAGTCGTAGTCGACGAGGAACACGAAAACACGTACAAGCAGCAGGAACCCGCTCCCCGCTACCAGGCCCGCAACGCCGCCATCGTACTGGCATCCTTGCATGGCGGGAAGGTGCTGCTCGGCTCGGCCACGCCTTCCATTGAATCCTATTTCAACGCCAAGACAGGCAAGTACGGCCTGGTCGAATTGACCTCGCGCTACGGCGACAGCCGGATGCCGCGCATGGAAGTCGTGGACGTACGCGAACTGCGCCGGAAGAAAATCATGCGCGACACCCTCTTCTCGCCCCTTCTGGTGAAGTACATCCGGGAAGCGCTGGAGAAGGACGAGCAGGTCATCCTCTTCCAAAACCGCCGCGGCTTTGCCCCTGTCGTGGAATGCAAGGCCTGCGGTTGGACGCCGCGCTGCCCGAACTGCGACGTCAGCTTAGCTTACCACCGCGCCCACAACCGGCTGGAATGCCATTACTGTGGCCACATTGAGTCCCTGCCCTCGCATTGTCCCTCCTGCGGAGGCGCGGATTTGCAGATGTACGGCTTCGGCACCGAGAAGATAGAGGAGGAAATCGGCCGCCTCTTCCCCGGCGCCCATACCGACCGCCTCGACTTGGACGCCGTCCGCAGCCGCATGGCTTACGAGAACATCCTCGGCGATTTTGCCCAGGGGAAGACGCAAATCCTGATAGGCACCCAGATGCTTTCCAAAGGCTTAGACTTCGGCAAAGTCAGTGTCGTGGGCATTTTGAATGCCGACAGCCTGTTGAACTATCCCGACTTCCGCGCGCACGAAAGGGCCTTCCAACTGATGGTGCAGGTGGCCGGGCGCGCCGGACGCCGCGAACGCCAGGGTGTGGTTGTCGTGCAGACCTCGCAACCCGGGCTGCCGCTCATCGGAATGGTCTGCCGGGGCGCTTATGCAGAGATGGCCGCCCTGCAGTTGGCCGAGCGCAAGGCTTTCCGCTATCCGCCCTATTACCGCCTTATCACGACGGTCTTCCGCGGACGCCAGGAGGAAGACGTGGTAGAAGCGGCCGGCATTTATGCCGCGCGCTTGAAGGAAAAGCTGGGAGAACGGCGGGTCTTGGGGCCGGTCGTGCCGCCCGTCACCCGCATACAGAACCTGTACCTGCGGCAGGTCATTCTGAAGTTGGAAGCCTCGGCCGCCCTGCCACCCGTCTGGGATGTCCTCGCCGCCCTGCGCCGCGACCTGCAATCCCTCCCCGCCATGAAATCCCTGCTCCTCCATTACGACGTCGACCCGTAAAAACGCTATTTTTGCGACAACTTATCTTAAACGAAGACGATATGATTTATTTGAACCCAAAAAACGACCTCATCTTCAAGAAAATCTTCGGTGAGAACGAAGACTTGTGCATCAGCCTGTTGAACGCCCTGCTGCCGCTTGACGACCCTATCAAGGAAATCACCTATAATCCCGGCGAAGGTATCCCGGACATCCCTTTTATGAAAGATTCCATCGTTGATGTCCGTTGCACCGACGTTCGTGGACGACAATTCTTGGTCGAGATGCAGATGCAATGGACGGACAGCTTCCGCAGCCGCGTCCTTTTCAACGCATCCAAAGCCTACGTCAGGCAATTGCACGTAGGCGACAATTACGAACTGCTCCAGCCGGTTTATTCCCTGAACTTGGTCAATGACATCTTCGAGCACGACACCGAGGCCTTTTACCACGACTACAAAATCGTGAATATTGCCAATACGGAAAAGCAAATCAAAGGACTGGAGTTCGTCTTCGTGGAGCTGCCCAAGTTCAAGCCGAAGAATATTTCAGAGAAAAGGATGGCCGTGCTCTGGCTGCGTTTCTTAACGGAAATCAGCAATTCAGAAACGGTGGCCCCTGAATTGTTGGCGGAACCCCTTATCTGCGAAGCGGTGAAAAAATTAGAAATCGGTTCCTATTCGATAAGGGAACTGGAAATATACGACCGGGTATGGGACGGCATACGCACAAAAAATATGCTTTGGAATGATTTCAAAAGTCGGGAAAGGAAGCGGGACCAGAACCTGCATGACTTGCAGCACGACTTGGCCGAACTGGAACGTATGCAGGGCGAACTGCAGCACGCTTTGGCGGTGACCAATCGCAAACAAGAAGGATTCCAGCGGGAACTGGAAGAAGCCCGTCGCGGACAAGAGAAGGCTCAGCGCAAACAAGAGGAAGCTATGCGAAAGCTAATTGACGAACGGAAGAAGCTGCAAGAAGAGCAAAAAAAGCGGCGGCAAGAAAAGGAAGAAATTGCCCGTAAATTAAAGGCGCTGGGCTTGTCGGCCGCCGAAATCAGCCAAGCGACCGGCCTTTCCACTATAGAGTGAAGGGTGTTTGAGATGGCCGGTGACGGAGCCTTTAGTCACACCTAAACAGCTGTCGCATAGAGTCTATGACGAGATGATGAAACGAGATAAAAAGTCGAAACTTCTTCGGATATTTCCGCGACAAAGCTTAGCTTCGTCGAATTTCTCTCGTACTTTGTCAAAGTCTTCTCGGTACTTCGTTGCGACGGACTCGCGAGTTCGCAAAAACAATGTAACGTTTTGCGGCGACAATTCAACGTCTTGAGGAAAAATCGGGTCACAGGGAAAAGTTGTGGGGGAAAAGGAAGATAAAAGGAAAAGTAAATAGTTAACTTTGTGGAAAGATAAAAAGGAAAGAGATGACACAAAAACA
>JAISGW010000070.1 GCA_031262895.1 Tannerella sp.
GCGCCGAAGCTTTCCTGTATCCGTATCCAGAGGGCGGCCCCTTCCAGATGTTCTATTTGCAAGGCGAGGGGTGTCGTGAGCGTGTTCTTTTTCCCGCGCCGGAGTTCCTTTTCCACAACTTCTGCCACTAAGCGGCGAATTAGTCCCGACAAAGGTGCATCCGGCGCCCCCGCCAATTGCCCGGCCGCTTGCCTGAAGAATTCCTTGGCATGGAGACGCGTGGTCAGTTCGGCCTCCACCTCGCTTTCGGGCACTAAGCCCAAGGCGTAAGCCCGGGAGAAATCGGCAAGCGACAACAGCGGCTTCGACAAGGCCACGGCCGGTTGGGGCTGCAAGTAATGGGCCGCTTGATAAAAGGCATATACCAGGTAGAATTGCACGGCAAAAGCCTTGTCGTCGGCCTTTTCGCGGAAAGGCTTGCCCATCCAGTAGCTGATAGCGCTGTGTTGGAAGAAGTAGACCGATAGTCCTTCGCTGCCTTGCGGCTTATACACTTGTTTAGACTGCTCCTTCTTCATCAGGGGAAGGGCGGAGGCCAGCAGGTTAGCTGCGAGGCGGTTCGCATAAGCGGCGTCCCAATGGCTTTTCCCCAAACGGTAGGTGATGCGTACCAATTCGGTAAAATGAGGCAGCTTTAACAGGGCCGGCTTCAAACCGGAAAGGTCGAACCCGAAGAAACGCCGTATTCCGGGGTTGAAGGCCCGGTTGATGTATTCGGGCGCGGTGAGGCTGTGACGGCTTTCCTCCCAATTGGTGGATAAGAGGAAAAGCAATTGCAATAGCGTAGGAAAGTTTTTTATCTCTTCCTTGTAAAAATCCTCCCATAGCGGGAGGTCGTCGACGGCTCCCCGCTTTTGGCTGCGTAAGAGCGCGTCCATTTTCACGAAAATGGAATAGGCCGGGGGCAAGGACTTTTTCAATTTGCCGAAGAAGGAAGTTTGCAGCAGCGGAAAAGCCTTCTTTGGCTCGAAATTCACTTCAGGCTCCACTGTTGGAAAAGCAAGTTTGTCTGATATAGGTTGCATCTTGTTGTTCAAAAATCACACACAGGTTCGTTGTCGCAAAATAAGTGAATTCCCTTTGGATATGCAAAGGCCTATTGGGTGAAGTTCAGGCGAATGGAGATGCCGTAGTTGGCATTGGACGTGGGGAAAGAGGCGCTTGATATAAGTGGGTTGTTGATTTGCAAGTCGTAAAAAGCCTGAAGGGTGACGGCTTTGCTCATGTTGTAGCTGGCCGTAAACTGCACGGTTTTGGACACGCTGCCGCTGGTGGCTTGTGCGGTGGCGTCTTGAATCTTGCGTATGACGGAGAGCATCTTCTGGTAGGAATAATTCAATTGCAGGGTCAAGTCGTTGCTGAAGCCGGGGGTGGCTTTGCGCTTGAGCACCTTGTTAAATTCGGTTAGTTTGTATCCTAAGCCGAAGGTGATTTCGCGGGAAAGGGCTTCCACCATCTGGAAGGAGGTAAGGTTGAGGTTGAGGGTGCGGGTCGTATTGTAAAGGGCGCGCAGGGTCATGTTGTTCGCCAGCGTACCGTCAATGCCCAGCAGCGGGCTGAAACCGTCGGCCAGGGTGACGGAGCCTATGCTCAGTTTGGAAGAAGGCACGGGATTGCCGCTGGCGGCGTCTTGCACGAAGCCCAGTCCGTTCCCGGCGTCCACCCAGTTCAGGACAGAGGAGTAGTCGCCTACGCTGTATTGGCTGCGGTAGGTATGCGAGAGGGTCAAGGTCTTGAAATATTTCTTCACGGGTGCCAGTTTGATAAGGCCGTCGTAAGTGATGTTCCAATTGGGCATCATGGATTTTAGGGCGGGGAAGGGGCTAAAGCCTATGCGTTTGGGGTCGTGCCCCGTATAAGCGGCCAGGAAGGCGGGGATAAGCACGTCGGGCGAGTTGGTGTTGACGGTTCCGCCGGCCAAGGCCGGGTTATAGGCTTGTCCGGCTAAGGAGGAGCCTTGCAGGAAGCCGCTGTTGGGATACATTGTCCCGTTATATCTGCCTTGCAGCCGGGAGGCGATGATCTGTCTGTCGGCCAGGAAGCGGTTGAAGGCTTTGGAGGCGTAGTTGTTGCCGGCATTGCCCATTCCTCCGAAGAAACTGCCTAAGGAGAAGGTGGTCATCTGGAAATTGCCTCCTTCAAGTTCGGGCATGCCGTCGTACATATATTGTATCTGCGTGTTGTTGGTGGTCTGGCGCAGGGCGGTGAGGTTGATGTGCAGGCCGCTGATGGGTTCGAGGGTCATGCTCATGTTAAGATTGCTCGAGCCGCTCATGACGGCGGGATTGACATTGTTCTGGTCGATGACTAACCAGTTCCGTTCGGCCAGCTCGTTAAGATAACTGCGGCGTACGTCGCCGAAGGCAAAGCCGAGGCCGGGCGCCAGCCCGAAGGCGCTGCGTCCTTGCCCGAAGATGTCGCCCACCTCCGGGGAGAAACCGGGAATCATCATCCCGTCGGTCGAGGCATACTGGAAGCTCAGGCGTTTGACCATCATCAGGAAGTAGAGTCCCCGTTCGACGGCTTTATCAAGAACACCCTCCTCCTTGGGAGGCGCTGCCTGCAGGTTGAGCACCAGCCTGCCCGTATCGCGGTTCTCGATGCGGATACGGGAGAAGTCGAGCGCCTTGTATTTCAACTTGCGGTAAGTTTTTCCGTCGGGGCGGTGGGCACGTATAATGAGGCGCTTGGTCATCAGGCCGTGGCGCACGATGACGGCACTGTCGCGGCTCAGTTCGATGCTTACTTCTATGGGCTTGGGCTTCCGCTTTTTGACGGCCGGCCGTTGTATGGCCCTGCCGATGGAGGTGAACTTCGCATTGATGTCGCGCAGGCGCTTGGATTTATTGTACAAGGAGGTGAAGTTCATGCTCCCCTGCCATTGCAGTTGGCGCTGGTTGCGGATGGTGTTGCCCACATTGATGGAGTCGACTTCCGCCCCGCGGTCCCAGTTGTAGGTGGCCGTGTAGGAGGCGGAGGAATTGATCCAGTTCAACGCCGGGATGAACTGGAAGGGGAAGTTGTAGCTGAGCATGACCCTTTGGTCGTAGTCCATGGGACGCCCCAGGTGGGCGATGCTTTGCAGCACGGAATCCTTCCAGAGCCGGTAGTCGTTGGGGTCTAATTTCTTGTTGACCTGCACGTAGGGTTCTTCTATTTGCGCGTTGGTGCCCGAAGAGAAGCTGAAGCGCAGGTTGTTGGTGAAATTCCAGGTCAGGCCGAAGGAACGGTCCCAGACGAAATTGTCGCTGAAGGTCAAAAGGTTCTTCATGAGTTCCGGCGTGGGGTTCGGGTCGGTCAGGTCGCGTTGCTGCTCTTCGGTGTAATTGCGGTTCATGTTCGTCTGGAAGGTGATGTTCGATGGCAGGTAGTTGAAGGCGAGCTGCTGGATGTAGCGCGTATAGCCGGTCTCTTTCTTCAGCTTCTTGAAAGGTTTGAAGGGCGGCAGGTAGGGGCTGTAAGTATAGCCGAAATTCGCCTGGTAGTTCTGGGTGGTCTGGTAGGCGATGTCGGGGCTTTGCTGTTTGCTTTCGCTGAAAGCGTAGCCGAAGGAAAAGTTGGCCGGGTCGTAGGGCATGGGTGTCTTGCTGCGCAGGTCTACCTTGACATTGTTGAGCGCGATGCTCCTGGTGGTTTCCTGGATACGGGCGAGGTCGCGGATGGAATCCTTGGCCTGCCTGTTGGCGGCCTTGTCGATGGCGTCGCTGAGCAGGATGTCTTGGTCCAGCGGGTTGTATTTCGGGTCGGTGATATTTTTGGAGTAGGCGTAGTAAAGAGGCAAGCTCACCTTGGCCTTTTCGGGGAAGAACTTGCCCAGTTCTATATTGGCGGAAACGGCATACTGCTTGAGGTTGTCAAGGCTGCGTTGGGTGAGCGACTGGTCCAAGCCGCCGAAGCCGGCCGTTTCTATGCGGCCGGTCAGGTTGACGGTGCCCAGGTCTGAGAGGGCCACGTTCATGGTACCGTCGGCGGCCCAGCCGCCGCTTTCGTTGAAGTCGCTCAGCCGCATCTCGTCAACCCATACCTCGGCGCTTTTCGTCTCGCGCGAATTATTGCGGACGCCGATCATGATGACCTTCACGTCGGAGAGGCTGGGGTTGCCCACGACGGTAATCTTGTTGCGCGTATTGTCTGGGTCGTAGGAAGAATAGACCGTGGAATAGCTGACCCCGTTTTTCCCGGCTTGTTTCTCGTTGTTGCGTTTGAGCTTGAGGTCGGTGAGCACCTGGAAGCGGAAATTCATCATGTTGTTCGAAGGCCATACCTGGTCGGAAGTGAGCAGGGTAGTCCCCGTGCGTGGCTGCGTCACGGTCATCGGCACATCGTATTCGTAGTAGTTGTTCTTGTAGTCGGAACCCAGACGCACGAAGACGGAGAGATCATTGTCAGCGGGCTTGGTGCCCGATTCGTCGTCGACTAAGGCCTCCGCATGGGTGAAGAGTTGCATACGCTTGTACTGGCGGAGGTCATAAGAGCTGCTCTTATAGACGGCGCGCGCATCCTGCGGACCGAGGTTGGTGACCTTCAGGGCGAGCGACTGCTCGTTTTCCTGCGTCAGTTGCGGCTGCCCCGGGTCTATCATGCGGGTGACGCCCGGAGGAAGGACGTAGTTGACTGGCTTGCGGTCCCCGTTCTCCTCTATGTTGACGGCGGAGACGTCTAACGAGGCGTTGGAGGGGGCGCCTTCCGCCAGGCTCTGCTCGTAAGTGCGCCAGTCTCCGCGTTCCAGCTCAAACTCGCCGAAGCGCAGGATGGTCGTGTCGGTGAAGTCGGTCATGTACATGCGCATGAAGCGTATGCTTTTGAAATCGCTGATGCTGCCTATTTTCTTGGTGTATTCCTTGATGGGAATTTTGAACTGATACCAGGTGACGGTCGACTGCTTCCCGTTGGCCAGCGTGACGGTCGCCTTTCTGGTGTCGACGATGTAGTCGTTGCCCACGTGCATGTCTTGCGGCCGGAGGGAGACCCTGTACTGGTAATAGCTCTCGTTCTCGTTCATCGTGTTGTCCTGGTTGAAGTCCTCCACGTCGGGCGTGGAACGGGAAGCCGTGTTATAAGAAGCATTGCCGGATATGGCGCTGTTGCCTTCCGTGCCGTTGTAATATTTGTATCGATCGAGGATGCTGGCCTTTTCCCTGTCCAAGTCGGCACCCCGGTAATAATGGTAGTTGTCGCCGGCGGGGTCGGCTTCGAATTGGGCAAAGACATTGGGATTGAGGATGCCCTTGAGCTTTTGCAGGTAATTCTCATAGGTGGGATACTTGGCCTCTTCCGCCGAGCTTAGGCCATTGAAGCCCACGTCCTGCAAGGCGCGGGCACCGGCGGTGTTGTCGAAGGCATAAACGGTGCTCTGCTGGTTGGGCACCTTGCCCCAGACGGTGTAATCCACCTTCGTCGTGTCGCCGTCGATAGGCAGGCCGTTCTCGAAGAACTTCTTCTCGTCCTTGAGCACGTCTTCCGATATTTCGCCCAGGTCGAAGTAGAGGTCGCCGCCGGGGGAGCTGGGCTTGTAGATATAGGGGTCAAGCATCCAGAATTCTATGTATTCGATGTTGGCGGTCTCGAAGTCGGTCTGGTCGAGCTTGCGCATCATGCCGCCCCAATGTTTCTGCGGGTTGGCCAGGGTGCCGTCGGGCTGCATGTCGGCCGTGTTCAGGTTGTAAGGGCCGCGGGTGTTGGGATAGTAGGCCACGTTGAGCACGCTCAGCACGTTGCTTTCCGTGTAGGTGAGGTCGCGGTTGGGGAAGAGTTCGCTGGTCTGCACGGCACGCACGTATTGGTTGGAGAGCTGATCCTTGTCCTGCTTGAGGTAATTGGGCATCAGCGGGGAGCTGGTGCGGGTGAAGAGGGGGTCGATGACATACCAGGCGAATAAGGCCCGATTCTTTCCGTAGTCGATATTATTGCTCAACGAGGCCTCGGGAAACTTGGGGTTCGTGTCCTCGTAAGGCGTGGACGCCAGGTTCCAGGAGGAAGGGTCCATGAGGCTGAAGCTGCTCTGGGTGGATTCGAAGTCGTCCAAGTAGGAATATTTGCCGGTGTACTTGTTCTGGTAATGCCCGGCTATCAGGTTGGCAAATTCGGCATTCAGGGAGATTTGGCTGGGCTTGGTCAGCTCTAAGAGCGGCAGCTTGTCGAAGAGGTTGGTCAGCCATTGGCTCTGGGTCTTCCATGAGGTGTTCAGACCCCAGAGTGTGTTGTTGACCGACTCGTCACCGTAGGCAGTCTTCGTGGTGAGCGGCATTTCGGAGAGGTGCATCAGGGTGCCGCCCAATGAGAAGTTCTTGTTGAATTGGTAATTCAGGTCAATGCCCGCCATCGTCTTGCGCTGCATGCTGTAAGTGGACTGGTTTTCGAGGCTGACGCTGACCGGCACCTTGGAAGCGATGATGCTTTGGTTGAGTATGGTGACCACGCCGGAGGCGTAGTCGACCACGTAGTCCACGTTTTCGACCAGCTTTTGGCCGTTGGCCGTCACCACCACGGAACCCTGAGCCACGTTGGTGGCGTCCAATTGGATTTCGGCCCCCGAGGAGGCCTGGTATTCGCCGCTCAGCTCGAACTTGTTCTTCTCGGCCATCTGCTGGGCGACCGTCTGGGTGGAGTCGTAAAGCTCCTGGAAGACATATTTGTCGGCCACGGCGGGGTCGTTGATTTTACTTCGCAGGTAAGAGCCGAAAGGCTCCACTTCGGGGAAAAATATCCAGCCGTTGGCGGCCTGCACCGTCACCCCTTCCACGAAGTCGAAGATGCCGTCGGGATGGCTTTCCTGTTTCGTGTTCAGGCGATCCAAGTTCAGCACCCGCAACAGCAGTTGGTTCTTGATGGCCCCGTCGGGCAGGTAGCTGACGTAGGTGCCTGTCGTATCGTTCTGGTAAAGGACATTTAGCTTGAAGTTCGAGGCTTGGATGGAGTAGGCGCCCAGGGCGTAAACGTTCTTCATCATCAGGTTCCAGTAGGGCATCTGCGGGGAAAGGGCGGTGCCCTTGATGAGTTTCAGGAAGAGGGCGCCGGTGGTGTTCTCGGTGTTGTCGGTGGAGAATTCGCCCACCTGGTAGGCCGTGCCGTTGTATTGGTATTCGAAGGCGACGGCCAGCACCTCGTCCGACTGCAGGGCGGTGTTGAGCGAGATGTACCCTAATTGCTTGTTGACGGTGTACTCGGAGGCGTCCAGCAGGCGGGCGTTTTCTATTTTCTCGAAATCGCGTCCCCCGGTGAAGCTCCCGCCCAGCACCTGGCTGGCCTTGCTCAGGTCGCGGGCGCCCGAGAATTCGCTTTGCAGGCGTCCGTACAGGGTGTTGGCCTTGTTGTAGGGGATGTCCAAGCTGCCCAGCGGCTGCACCTGCGCCGGGTTGGAGATATGCGTGTGCTCGCCCAGGTCGGAAAAGGCCACGATGTTGCGCGCCTGGTTGAAGTTGCTGCGCTTGTTGGTCACCCAGACCTCCACGCGGTTGATGGTGACTGCCGAGTTGATGTAGGGGAATTGTTTCAGGGCCTCGTCGTAATGGTCGCGGAAATACTGCGCCAGGAAGAAGTGCCGGTTGGCGTCGTACTGGTCGACGGTGATTTCGAAAGGTTTGGTCTGCACCCCTCCTTTGGCGTTCACCGTTTGCGTTTGCGACTTCTGCTGGGCCAAAAGGGCATTGATGCGCAGCTTGCCGAATTGCAACTGGGTCTTGACGCCGAAGAGGGCGGCCCCGCCGTTGATGAGGGAGTTGTTGGTGCTCATGCTCACGTTGCCGGCCTCCAGGTCTTTGACGATTTCGTCCTCCTCGCCGGTGTACCCCAGCTTGAGGTTCTTGGAGTCGAAGCTGAAAGCCGTCTCCGTGTTGTAGTTCATGTTGAAGTTGACCTTCGTGCCCACCGAGGCCTGCACGTTGAACTGTATGTTCTGGTCGAAGTCGAAATAGCTGTGGCTGCGGGAGCGTTCCGGCAAGGAGGGGTTGTCGGTGCTGTTGTGCTTGATGCCCAGCTTGAGTTCGGCGGAACCTTGGGGGCGGATTTGCACGCCGCCCTTGCCGAATATCCGGTCGGCCGGTCCGAGGTCGAACTGCATGTCCATGGGGTTGAACTTCTTGTTCTGGGCCTCCTTGAAGGCCTCGTCGTTCTTCTCGCGGTAGTAGGCGCGCAAGGACTGCTGCATGTCGTAATTGGAATATTCTTCGGGCGTAAGCATAAGGGGGGTGCCGATGTCCATGTCGCCGATACGGGTATGGAATACATAAGTGCCGGTCTTGGTGTCGTATTCCACCGTGCTTTTCACGTTCTCCGGCGTTTTCAAGTCGGCCGGCGGTTGTTTCAGCAGGTCCTCGTAAGTCTCCGGCTCGGTTTTGGCTACGGGGTAGCGCGGCGCCTGCACGCTGTCGCCCTTGGTCAGGCTGTCCTGTGCGGCAGGCACGACCGGCGGCTGCGGCAGCCGCGGAAGGCCGGCATGCAAAGTGAAAAAGCCCGCCATCGACAAAAGCAGCAGCAGGCTGGATATATGTTTCGCGCGATTCCGCATTTAGAACATCCGAAAGGCTTGCTTGATGACTTCCTCGACTTGAAGCTCGGGATTGCTTTTCAGGATGGCAAGCACCACCTTCTGCGAGGCGGCCCGCTGGTAGCCCATGGCCATCAGGGCCGATACGGCGTCTTCGGCCACCCCGGCATAGCCCGTGGCCGTGGCACCGCCCAAGGCGGAGACCTCCGAGGGTTTCACCTTGTTCTTCAAGTCCACCAGGATGCGCTGCGCCGTCTTCAGGCCGATACCCTTGACGGCCGTCAAGGCCCGCTCGTCCTGGCCTGAGATGACCTGCACCAGCTCGGCGGGAGGATAGGAGGAGAGGATGGTGCGCGCCGTGTTGGGGCCTACCCCCGAGACCGAGGTCAGCAGCAGATACAGCCCGCGCTCCTCGGTGCTGGAGAAGCCGTAAAGCAGGTGGGCGTCCTCGCGTATCACCTCATAGACGTATATCTTCCCCGAGGCCTTCCCCGTAAAAGCGCTGTATGTGTACAGCGAGATGTTCAGCTCGTAGCCCACGCCGCCGCATTCCATGACCATCCGCGCCGGTGCCAGCTCCGTTATCTCGCCTTTCTAGTAGTCTATCATAGCTTTCTCCTTATTATACGCATTATAACGAGTCTCTCCTCCCTTTTATTATAGCGGCTTGCATTGGGCCTCCACCCTCCTTCCTTTCTCCAGCCGCCTTGAAACCGCGTTACACGTATGTAACGGCACTTCAAGAGGTCTTGAAACCGCGTTGCACGCATGTAATGGCATTTCCAGCCGTCTTGAAACCGCGTTACACGCATGTAAAGGCACTCCCAGCCGTCTTGAAACGGCTTTGCACGCATGTAATGGCACTTCAAGACGGCTGGGAAAAGGGTGAAGCGTGAAGTTGGGCGACTGCCGCTTATTCCACGAGGGAGGCGATGACGTCGAGGAAGAAAGGGATAGCTGCGCCGCGATGGTCGGCCGCTACTTTTTCGAAGCTGACGTCGGCGCCGCGTGCCGTGAAGGAATCGTAGGCGCGCTGCGCACAAAGGATGGGAACCAGTTCGTCTTTCGTGCCGTGTACCAGCAACAGCGGAGCCTTAGGTGTCCATGCTATCAGGCTGTTTTGCTCCATGGAATAGCGCAAAGCTTCCGGCACGGCATCCCCGGAAGCCTCGAAAAAGAGGGGAGCCAGCATATCCGCATTGGTGGCTTTTCCTACGGAATCTTCTATTTGCGAAAGCGTGTACTGCTTGCTGAGGAGCCATTCCTTGTAGTGGCTCAGCAGCGGCTCGCGGAAGAGCGTGCGGTAATCCAAATTCAAACGGTCGCCATCGTTCAGCCCGATGATGGCCATGGCCGTAGTAGGGGAAAAGGCGGCCTTTGGCGATTGGTTCAAGGCGTCAAAGATGACGGATAAGTCGTAAGGCCCGCCGCCGGCCATCACCTTTTTAATAGGTATGGCATCCGCATAGCTCTCCTCGGCGACCTTCTGCACGGCGAGTGCGGCCTGGCCTCCCTGCGAATATCCGACGATGAAGATGGAGTCGGGCAAGGGCAGGCCTATCCCCTTCATGTACTCCCTGGCGGCAAAGAGCATGTCGATAGAAGCCCGTGCCGTGCTTTCCAGATGCATATAGGGATGTATCCTGTCGGCGCTGGCGCCGTATCCTATATAATCAGGCGAGACCACCGCATAGCGGAAGATGGAGCAAAACGAGCTTGTTGCCTGCATGGCCACGGATGGCGCTTCTTCGTTGGAGCAGATGGTAGGATGCTCGGCCAGCACAAGGCCTTTGATGCGGCCGTCTTGCGGATAGCTGATAATACCCGAGGCGATGATGCTGTCACCCGAAGCGGGGTCAACGGTGTGGTATCTGATGGCGTCGATGCGCAGGTCCACTTTGGTATTTAAGGCGTCCGCATATCCCTGGCCGATGATGCCGGCAATGAAGTCATGCCCGTTATAATCCTTTGTGGCGATCTTGGATTCAAAATACGTATGCGCATTGTTGACGGGGTAATCGTTACCGTTTTCCTCGGAACAGGCCGTAAAGAATAGGGCTGCCACCCAGAGAAAACCCGATTTCGAAAGCATATTCATCTCTTTTTCTAAGGCTGAACCGAAGTAGGTTTACGTACGAAGCCTATGCTTTTGCGGCCGTCCATCTGGATGAGCAGGGGCGCGTCGAAATGCACAAGCCGCAGATGGGCGGTCTCCGTCCGGGCGGGCAGTTCGTCGAGATAATCCTCGTCGAAGCGCCCTTCCTTTTTAGAAGGGTTGATGGTGAAATAGCCGACGCCGAGCGAGGTGAGATTCTGGAAGAAATGGGTTCCCTGGCTGGGGTCAACCCGGTAATTGTCCAAGCCCTCTTCCACGATGAGGCGGGCATTGCCGATTTGCGGCCATTTGACGGGGATGCCAAGCCAAGGGTCGCTGCTGCCCCAGCGTCCGGGACCTACGAGGACGTAGCCCCGTCCTTCGGCGGCGAGCTGCCGGTTCAGCGCCTCCAATTCGGCGGCGATGGCGGAATTGTCTGCCGAATCGAAGGGGGCGGATTTCACATAAACAATATCGCAGACGTCGTTCACTTGTCCATGTCCCAGCGCCTGGGTAGAGAAGACAATCGTATCCTCGAGCTGGACGCTTTCCAAATCATCGCCCGTATCCGACTTGGCATCCACGACGGGACGGATTTGCAGGAGGAAGAAATCCGCCTTGTCCGGCTGTTCCGGACGGATGTTCATGGCAAATTCTATCTCCACCGGGCGCCCCATGTCGGTCTGGCTGATGCCGAGGATTTCATCGAGCGTAGAAGCCAGGGGGAAGGATTCGTTCTGAAGGATGTTGGCGAAGGTGACGAGCTTGCGGCTGTTGCCGGGATAATAGCCGTCGCGTATGATGCGGTCGTTGGCGTCGTAAGTGGAAGCCACGTAGCGGAGGGAGCCGTCGGCCTCGGCCTCCTTGAGCGGCAGGCGGAGCAGGTTGAAGGAATCGTCCACGGCCACGTTTTCCGTCAGGTCGTTCAAGTCGAGGGCGTAGAAGCGGGTCTGCGTTTCCTTCAACGCGTATTCGGGCTGGCTGGTCTGGAGGATATTGTGCGGATGCCGGGGAGAAAAGCGCAGACCGATGCCGCCGTCGACGATGTATTTGCCCAGCCCGAGGGCGATGTGGGCAATGCCGTCTTCCGGCCTTTCGTTGCCTATGGGGTAGAAATTGAGCGAACGGGCCACGCCGGAAAGCGTGGGATAGAAGCGGCCGCCATAGTCGGTACCGATGGTCTCCTGCAAGACGACGCCCATCTTTTCCTGGTCGATGAGGTTAGATGTCAGCATCATATAAGCCTTGCTGTCGCGGTAGAAAACCGAGGCATAAACACCCTTGATGGCATCGGACAGGCAACGCAGCATTTCATACTTGTCGTTGTTTTTCGGCACCATATAAGTGGAGTAGACGCCGGCGAAGGGCTGGTAATGCGAGTCTTCCAGCAGGCTGGAGGAACGGACGGCGATAGGCCCCTTGACCACGTCGATGAAAGCCATCAAGTCCTCCGCCAGGGCTTCCGGCAGGCGGGCGCGCTGGAAATAATGGAGGATGGCCTCGTTGTCGAGGTCTTTCAAGGCTACGGAATAAAGGTCGTTCGTTTCCATGAACTCGTCGAAGATGTCGGTGCACATGACTACCGTCTTGGGAATGTTCACCGCGAAATTCTCCTTTTCCAATTCGGGATGCAGCTTCACTAAGGCGCCGATAAAGGCTAAGCCGCGTCCCTTGCCGCCCAGCGAGCCTTCGCCGATGCGGGCGAAGTTGCTGTATTCGTCGAAGCGTTCCTTCTGATAAATGGCCACCACGCCGGCATTCTTCATACGGCGATACTGGACGATGAGGTCGAAGATGAGCTGCCTGGCCTCGTCCATGTCCTTATAGTCGCTCACGTCGACATCCTTAAGGATTTCGGCCGGCGGAAACATGGCTCGGGAATAGAAGAAGCGGGAAAAATGGTTTTGCGAGAGGTGGTAGACTAAGGAGTCATCGGGGATTTGGAAGATTTTCTTTTGCAGGTCCTTCAAATCCTTGATGCGCATGATTTCCTCTTTGGTATGGGGGTTGATGATAACGAAGTCGCCGAAACCAAAGCGTTCCATGATTTTCTTCTTCAAATCCTGCGGATAGGTTTTGGAGTTCTTGTCGATAAAGGAAGCGCCCAACTCGGCGGCGTAGACGTCGTTGGAAGATTCGGAAGATTCCAGCACGAAGGGGATGGTTCGACCGCTCTTGCGCACATAACGGCCGAACATATAGCCGGCAAAGGGATCCTTCTGGCCGTCGCGCATGAAGCTCATGTCGGAAACGACACCCAGCATATTGTCCCTGTAACGGTCGAAGATTTCGACGGCCTCTTCATAAGAGCGGGCCAGCATGATTTTCGGACGTCCCCTCATGCGCAGGGTGCGTTGGTGGTCGTTGAGCGCTTCTTTGGCGAACTCCTTGCTTTGTTCCAGCACGAAGCGGTAGAGATGCGGCAGTGCGGAGGAGTAAAAGCGGATGGAATCCTCCACGAGGAGGATAATTTGCACGCCCACGCTTTCCGCGTCGTCGGGCAGGTTCATCCGGTCTTCCACCAATTTGATGATGGCCAGCAGCAGTTCCGAGTCGCCCAGCCAACTGAACACGTAGTCTATGGCGCTCAGGTCTTCCCCTTCGATTTGTTTGGAGACTTCCTTGGAAAAAGGGGTAAGCACCACGATGGGCGTATGGGGATACTGGCGTTTGATTTCGGTGGCGGCGGCGAAGATGTCGCGGTCGGCCATGTTCGGCATGCAGATAATCAGCTCGTAATTGAGCTTCTTGAGTTCCTGTAAGGCTTCGGCTTCGGTAGTGACCTGCGTGAAGCGGGGCGGATAGCGCAGGCTCAGGGAAATGTATTCGTTGAATATCTGTTCGTCGACACGGCCGTCGTCTTCCAGCATAAAGGCATCGTATTTGGTGGCTATAAGCAGCACGTTGAAAATCCGCTTGTTCATTAGGTTGGCGAAAGAAGTGTCTTTCAGCACAAGATGTTTGAAATCCGGTATCTTACCCATAATCCATTGTGATTTAATGGGGCAAAAATACGGGTTTCCGGGGATTTCCTCTACCTTTGCGCGGTTATAAGGCAAATTGTATGTTGTATGGATAATACGGAAGACAAAGAGAACAAACGGGTAAACAAACTGAGCCTACTGATTATGGCTGTTATCGTGCTCCTCGTATTGCTGGCGGGAGGCGTCTATTATATCATCCATCAAAAACGGGAGATGAGCGGATTGGTGGAGACCTTTGACCTGGAAAAGGAATCGCTGGAAGACGATTACAACCAATTATCGCTCCAATATGAAGGATTCAAGTTTCAAGTGGGGAACGATTCCCTCCTGCAACGCCTGAACACGGAACAAGCCAAAGTGCAACGCCTGATGGAAGAGTTGCGCACGGTAAAGGCCACGAACGCCAGACGTATCGGACAATATAAACGGGAATTGGAAACCCTGCGCAAAATCATGCGCAACTATGTGGTGCAGATTGACTCGCTCAACCAGGCAAACGCCCGCCTGACCAAAGAAAAAGACCAGGCCGTCAGACGCTACAACCGCGCCAACAACCAAGCCGTCAAACTGAGCAAGGAACTGGAAAAGCAAACCGAAAGAGTGACTTTGGCCAGCCGACTCGACGCTTCAAACATCAGCGTAACCCCCGTCAACGGGCGAGGCCGCAAGGTGAAACATATCAAACAGATGCAACAGTTCGTCGTCAGTTTCACCATTGCCAAGAACATCACCGCCCCCACGGGCGAGAAAACCATTTACGTCCGTATCATGAAGCCCGACGACGACATTCTTGTCAAAAACCGGGGGAATGTCTTTCCCTTTGAAGGCAAAGAAATCAACTATTCCATGAAGAAACTCGTGGAATATGACGGCGACGAACTGGCCGTTACCATGTATTGGGACATAGAAGAATATCTTTTGCCGGGCACTTACCGGGCCGACATCTTCGCCGACGGCAATTTGATTGGGAAAAAGGAATTCATCCTGCAAGATAAATAAGGAAAGGAAATGATATGTAATGAACCGCTTGGCAATTATCATCTACCTGTTTGGAACCGTTTTTTGCTGCCGCGCCACCGGGCTTTCCGCCCAAGAGAAATTGACGCTTGAGGCCTGCCGGGAAAAGGCCATCCAAAACAACAAAGAGTTGCGCATCTCCACCGCACGCCAGCGCATAGCCGCCGACGAACAGAAGCGCGCCTTCACGAAATACTTCCCGGAGATTTCGGCTACCGGAGCTTATCTCTGGAATCAAAAAGACCTGCAATTGGTCGACCCTGCCGCATTGGGCGCCGCCGCCACGCTGCTGCCGAACCTGGCCGACATCTTCCATTTAGACATAAGGAACATCTGGATAGGCGGCATCAATTTGGTGCAGCCCGTCTTCATGGGCGGGCAAATCGTCGATGCGAACCGCCTGGCCGCCTACGCGAAGGAGCTGGCCGCGGCGCAGCACGACACTCAATTGCAGGAGGTCATTTACGCTACCGACCAGGCCTATTGGCAGGTGGTTTCCTTGGTGAACAAGAAAAAGCTGGCCGACGCTTACGTGCAGTTACTGCAAAAAATGCAGGGCGACATGGACGCCATGATAGCGGAAGGCGTGGCCACCCAGGCCGACGGCCTGTCGGTGCGGGTGAAACTCAACGAGGCGCAAACGGCGCAGACGAAAGTGGAGAACGGGCTGTCCCTCTCACGCATGGCGCTGGCACAAGTCTGCGGCATGCCGCTCGACACCCTTTTTACCTTGGCCGACGAGCAGTTAGACAGCTTGCCCGAAGCAAACAGTCCCCTCTTCTTCCCGCCCGGTACCTTTTTGAATCGTCCGGAGTTGAGGAGTTTGGAACTGGCCGCCCGTATTTACAAGAAGAAGGAAGACATGGAACTGGGCAAGCTGTTACCCAGCGTGGCATTCGGCGCCAGCTACCTCATCACGAATCCGAACTTGGACAACGGCTACAAAACAAAATTCAGCGGCATGTTCCATCTGGGCGTCTTGCTGAGCGTCCCCCTTTCGGGCTGGTGGGAAGGTGCTTACAAGCGTAACGCGGCACGGGCACAAACGCTCATCGCCCGCTTGGAATATGAGAACGCGCGCGACAAGATAGCCTTGCAAGCCCGCCAGTCCTCCTATCAATTGGAAGAAGCAGGCAAACGCCTGAAAGCGGCCGACCGCAACATGGAAAGCGCCGAAGAAAACCTGCAACATGCGGAGGCCGGCTTCACCGAAGGTGTCATCCCGGCCCTGAACCTGATGGAGGCACAGACGGCTTGGGTAGGCGCTTCTTCCGAACGGATAGACGCCCAAATCGGCCTGCGTCTGGCCAAAGTCTATCTGGCCAAGGCCATGGGGCAACTCGGGGTAGACAAATAATCAACATCGATTATCCCTAATCATATAATAAAACATATCGAATGGAAGAGGAAAGGAAATTTTCAAGCAACAACCTTCTGCTGGCCATCGGGGGCTTGCTGCTGGTCGTGGCCTTGGTGGCCGTAGCCGGATTCTTCTTGTTGACGCCGCCCGACGATTTCGTCATGGGACAGGCGGAGGCCACCCAGGTGCGCATCTCGAGCAAGGTGCCCGGGCGCGTAGCCGCCTATTACCATGCCGAAGGCGACCGGGTGCGGAAAGGGGACAGCTTGGTGCGGCTGAACATACCCGACATACAAGCCAAACTGTTACAGGCTGAAGCCCTGCGCCGGGCAGCCGAAGCGCAGGACGCGAAGGCGCTGGCCGGTGCACGCAGGCAGGAGATTACCGGCGCCTACGAGCTTTGGCAAAAGGCAAAGGCCGGCCTCGACATAGCGGCGAAGTCGTACCACCGGGCACAGAACCTGTTCGCCAAAGGGGTAGTCCCCGCCCAGAAGCGCGACGAGGCCGAGGCCAATTACAAAGCCATGCAGGCCACCGAGAAGGCGGCCCATTCGCAATACGACCTGGCTGTTGCGGGCGCCCGTCGCGAAGACAAGGAAGCCGCCGCCGCCTTAGTCAGCCAGGCCTCGGGCGCCGTGGCCGAGGCAGAGTCGTATGTCAACGAGAGCCTGCTCCGCTCGCCCATCGACGGAGAGGTGTCGGAACGTTACCCGCAGCCGGGCGAGCTGGTCGGCTCCGGGGCGCCGATTATGGACATCACCGACCTGAACGACCAGTGGGTCAGCTTCAGCCTGCGCGAAGACCTGTTGCAACATATACACATCGGGACGGAACTCCGGGCGTTCATCCCCGCCCTCGGCAAGAAGGAGGTCCGCCTGAAGGTCTATTATATGAAAGACATGGGCAGCTATGCCGTCTGGCGGGCGACGAAAACCACCGGCGGCTTCGACGCCAAGACCTTCGAGCTACGCGCCCGCCCCGAGACGAAAATAGACGGCCTGCGCCCCGGCATGTCGGTCGTCATACCTAAAAAAGGGAATAAGATTTTATGAAGACGGGGGGCAGGGTCTATGGCCTCGGCTCCATCATGAGGCGGGAGCTGCGGCGGATGCTGGGGCATCCCCTGTACCTGCTTTGCATGCTGGGCGCCCCGCTTTTCTCCGCCCTCTTCTTCCTGAGCCTGATGCATAAGGGCCTGCCCACCGACCTGCCCTTGGCCGTGGTCGACCTGGACAACTCGGCCGCCTCGCGGGCCTTGGTGCGGCAGCTCGACGCCTCGCCGCAAGCGAAGGTGCTCTTCACGACCGCCTCTTTCACCCAAGCCCGCATAGAAATGCAGAAGGAGCATATCTACGGCATCTTCTGCATCCCCGCGCATTTCGCGACGGAGGCGGCCACGGGCAAGCGGCCGGTGCTGTCCTTCTATACCAACGGTGCCTTCTTCCTGGCGTCCTCCCTGCTTTTCCGCGACATGAAGACCCTGGCCGAAATGGCCGGTGCCTCGGTAGGCCTGCAGCAGGGGCGGGCCAGAGGCTATACCGACGCGCAAATCATGGGACAGCTGCAACCTATCAAAATCGACCTGCACGCCTTGGGTAATCCCTGGCAGAGCTATGCCGTTTACCTCTGCAACGTCATCCTGCCGGGCGTGCTCCAACTGATGATTTTCCTCATCACCGCCTACAGCATAGGAATGGAAATCAAGCACGGCACGGCCGCCCGCTGGTTGCAGATGGGCGGCGGCTCGATAGCCCGCTGCCTCGCGGGCAAGCTGCTGCCCCAGACGGGCATCTTCACGCTGGTGGGCTTCACGCTCCTTTCCCTGCTATACGGCTACAACGCCTTCCCGCTGAAAAACGGCTGGGCACCCATGCTGGCGGCCATGTTCCTGCTGGTGCTGGCCTCGCAGAGTATGGGTGCCTTCATGATAGCCATGCTGCCCACGCCCCGCCTCGGCCTGAGCTTCGCCAGCCTCTTCGGCATCCTCTCCTTTTCGCTGGCCGGGCTGTCCTTCCCCGTCAGGCAGATGTACCCGAGCATACAGGCCATAGCCGAACTCTTCCCGCTGCGCCACTATTTCATCATCTACCTTGACCAGGCACTGAGCGGCCGGAGCCTGTTCTATTCCTGGGCGTCCTATTGCAGCCTGGCCGCCTTTCTCCTGCTGCCCTTCCTGACGGGCAGACGCCTGAAGAAGGCCTTGTTGTACATGAAATACATTCCTTGATGAAAAGATTCCTGCACAGCCTGGCCGACATCTGGGGCGACATCCTTTTCGTCGGGAAAGAAGAATTGCGGCAGATATTCCGCGACCAGGGCGTCATCATCTTCTTTTTCTTAGTACCCCTCGCCTACCCCGTCCTGTACGCGCTCATCTACAATCCGGAGACTGTGCACGAAGCGCCATTAGCCGTTGTCGACCCCTCGAACAAGGCTGCCAGCCGGGAATTCATCCGCAAGATAGACGCCGCGCCCGACGTGCGGGTGGCAGCCGTATGCGGCGACCTGGAGGCCGCGCGCCGCCTGATGGACCGGGGCAAAGTTTTCGGCATCCTGTCCTTTCCCGCGGATTTCAGTGCCGACCTGCACAAGGGCAAGCAAACGACGCTCTCGCTGTATTGCGACGGCACCAGCCTGCTTTACTTGAAAGCCTTTTACCTGCGCGCGATGGAAGTCTCGCTCGACATGGGCCGCGAACTGCGCGAAGCAGCGCATCCGGCCTCCACGGAAGCCATGCAGGCCATCCTTGTCGACCCCGTGCCCTACCGGGCCGTGGCGCTGTTCAACTCGCAAGGCGGTTTCGCCACCTTCTTGGTGCCGGCTATCCTGATATTAGTCATCCACCAGACCCTGCTCCTGGGCATCTGCATGTTGGGCGGCACGGCTCGCGAAAAGAACCGCCGCCACGGCCTGATACCCTCGAACATCCATTACACCGGCACTTTCCGCATCGTGGGCGGCAAGGCACTGGTTTACCTCGCGCTCTACCTGCTCACCTGCATCTGGGTGCTGTACATCATCCCGCGCCTGTTCGCCTTCCCGCAGATAGGCCAGCCGCTCACCCTTTTCCTCTTCCTGCTGCCCTTCCTCTTCGCCTGCATCTTCATGGCGATGACTTTCTCAGGCTTCATGACCTCGCGCGAGTCGCCCATGCTGCTGTTCGTCTTCATGTCAATCGTACTGCTCTTCCTTTCGGGCATCTCCTGGCCGATGGAGGCCATGCCGCCTTTCTGGCGGGCGATCAGCCATTGCATACCGGCCACGCCGGGCATCCGCGGCTTCGTGGCCATCACAACCATGGGAGCCTCGCTGAACGAGGTGGCCTACGAATACCACCTGCTCTGGATACAGGCCGGCTTCTACTTCGTCACGACCTGCCTGATTTACCGCTATCAGCTTATTCTCAGGAAAAGGAAGGGCGGCTCCTGAATTTTTGTGTCCGATTTTCCCCGCGCGACACATTGTGCCATCACTTTGTGTCCATGCTCTGTCGCGCGACACATTGCGACTTCGCTTTGTGTCCTCGTTCTCCCGTACGACACATTATCACTTCACTTTGTGTCCTCGTTCTCCCGCGCGACACATTGTCACCTCACTTTGTGTCCTCGCAGCATAAAAAAGGAATCGCGTATATTTGTATCACAAATAAATATCAGACAACATGAACGAATCATTCAGTATTGCGGGGAAGGTGGCCGTTATCACCGGTGCCGCAGGGACATTGGGCGGCAGCCTGGCCAGGCATTTCGCCGGACAAGGCGCCAAGGTGGTGGCCGTGGACCTTCGCGCGGACAAATTGGAAAGCACGGTCGTACCCGAATTGAAAAAAATCGGCGAGGCAGTGGGCTGCTACGGCAACGTACTTGACCCGGACAGCCTCAAACATACGGTAGACGAGGTGATGCAACTTTACGGACGCATCGACATCTTGCTGAACATAGCCGGTGGCAATCGCCCCGGAGCCACGGTCAACCCGGAGCAAAACTTCTTCGACATGCCCCCTGAAGAATGGGAGAACGTAACGCGGCTGAACTTAGACGGCAGCGTGTTCCCCTCAATGGCGGTGGGGCGCGTCATGGCCGGGCAACATTCGGGCTGCATCGTCAACATCTCCTCCATGGCGGCCTACGCCGCCTTGACCCGCGTCTGCGGCTACTCGGTGGCCAAGGCGGGCATCAGCAATTTCACCCAATGGCTGGCCGTGGAAATGGCGCAGAAATACGGCGAAGGCATCCGGGTGAACGCCATCGCGCCGGGCTTCTTCATCGGCGAGCAGAACCGCGCCCTGCTGCTCAATCCCGACGGCAGCCTGACCGGACGCAGCGAAAAGGTGCTGGCCAAGACACCTATGGGCCGCTTCGGACATATCGACGAGCTGAACGGGGCGGCACAGTTCCTTTGCAGCCAGGCGGCCGCCTTCGTCACGGGCGTCGTCCTGCCGGTCGACGGCGGTTTCTCCGCTTTCAGCGGTGTCTGAGGCGCCTTCTCCCCCGGTTATGTCTTTTTACTTACCTTTACCGCAAATCTTTAAAACGAACGACGATGGAACTTACATTAGACATGAACAAGCGCTATACTTACGCCGACTACCTGACCTGGTTAGACGACAAGCGGCGCGAATTGGTCAACGGCTTCATCCATTTGATGGCGGCCCCCCGCACAGCGCACGAGGCCGTGAGCATCAGCCTGACCACTGACATCACAAATTTTATACGCAAGAATAATTGCAAATGCCGGGTTTTCGGCGCGCCTTTCGACGTGCGTCTCCCCCAAAACGGGGAACGTAAAGACAACGAGATATACACCGTCGTGCAGCCCGATGTCTGCTTAGTCTGCGACCCCTCGAAGCTGGATGTCCGTGGTTGCCTCGGCGCCCCCGACCTGATGGTGGAGATACTCTCCCCTTCGTCACGGCGTTACGACCTGGACAAGAAGCTTCACCTTTACGAGCGCTCCGGCGTAAAGGAATATTGGGTGATTTCACCGGAAACCCCCGATGTAAACGTCTTCCTCCCCGATGAAGACGGCACTTACGGCGACGCCGTTGTCTATGCCCCGATAAAGGGCGAGCGGATGCTGATTCCCGTCAGCGTACTTCCGGGATTGGAAATAGATACCGATCTACTTTTCCGTGATATATTATAAGGCGTAGTAAAAACGAGGGTGCACATATAGAAAAAGGGCGGGATTTTCATCCTGCCCTTTGTTGTTTGTTCGCTTAGCCTTTTGTGCTTAACGACGGGGGAGCGCTTCCTTAACCACCATCTGGCGGCCTTCGTATTCAGCTCCGTTCAGTCCGTTGATCGCATTCTTGGCTTCGTCTTCATTGGGAAGCTCTGCAAAAGCAAAGCCTTTCGAGCGGTTGGTGTCACGGTCAATGATCAGCTTCACGGAGCTAACCGTACCGTACTCTTCCAAAATTTGTTTCAACTCCGGTTCTCTAACGCGGTAATTTAAATTACCAATGTAAATGTTCATAAGAAAAAAACTAAGTAAATGAATAAAACTTTTTTTGCTGAACAATGTGTCTTTCGAAATGATCAACTTATTACACGAACCTTATTACCATTGCTGAGAATAGAGACAGAAAAGAAGAACAAATAGACATGACAAATGTTTCACGGCACAAAGGAAACCAGAAAAAACGAATAAACAAGGAAAAAAAGCGTTTTTTTCTTATTCAGGAGAAAGTTTCCGCCAATAGCACGGTATTTTGGAGGTAAAGGAATTCCTTTACAAAATATTCACTAAAGATATCGGCATGCAAATCGGTAGCTATCTGCATGCTGGTCCACCATTTTCCGCCTTTAAAATAATTCATTTCCTCATCGGTATGCAGGGTAAGGGCATAAAGCGAGACCAATTGCCGAAGCTCGTTGTTCTCGAAGGTGTAACGGAGCAACAGGCGCGGATGCAGGTCGAAACATTCGGACAACTCATGGGTCAGCTCAAAGACCACGCTTTCTATGGAATGATGGAAAAGCACATAACGACAGAAAGGATAATCAAGCATCAAGGGGGAAACGGGCGCGTTTTTCGAACGCGGGCAAACATAGAGCAAGCCCTTATACACTACGGCGATGCGCACTACCGGATGATAATATTTCTTATGGGAAATAGCGATGGAATAAGGTATCCGTCCCGTCACGCGCCCGCCCTTGTCAAGCACGGGTAACCAGACTTCCGACTTGAGCTGTTTGCCGAACAATTCCATCCGAAACTGCTCGCAAACGATGACCACAAAGCAAATCGCTATGGGTACGTGATGGTACAATATCCGGGTAAAATTAGAATCACCTTCTATCGGCGTGAGTAGATAAAGTATCACAAAGAAAAGATAGAGGGTGAAGGCGTTCTGCACAATCCGTCCCACCGAAAAGGCTTCCTTGGCCGTGGTGTAAAGCAGGCGCCTGTCGGCGTCATGCATCTCATAAATCCTTTTGAGCACACGCTTACGGAAGGCTCCGGCAAACATCATGGCAAGGACAAAGAGGATGTAGACGATAATCGGGGCGTATTCGTAGACAATGATGGTGTAATTAAAGGTGGAGTAGGCAACGAAAATGAGCAGGTAAGTCAGCGTCACGGGAAAAAGCAACAACTGGTAAACCTGCTTTTTCCGCGTGAACAGGGAACAAAGTATGAGCGCGCCCAAGGAGGTACATAGGCCAACATAGAGCGCCCTTTGAAAAGAGACAAGGTCGGCCGCAACCGCCACCATAATCGGGAGCAGCCCCAATGCTTGATTGTTTAATATGCGTCTGATTTGCGGGGACATGCTCTTCCTTTTTCCTTTTAATCCTTGATAAGCGCTTTGGCATGGTAGGAGGAGCGCACCAGCGGGGCGCTCTCCACATGGAGGAATCCTTTACTCAAGGCTGCCGCCTTCCATGCGGCGAATTGCTCGGGGGTGACATACTCGGTCACAGGAATATTCTTCCGGGAGGGTTGCAGGTATTGTCCGATGGTCAACATGCTGACACCTGCGGCACGGAGGTCGTCCATCAACTCCAGCACTTCTTCGTTGGTCTCGCCAAGGCCGGCCATTAAGCCGGTTTTGGCAGCTATGCCTGAAGCGGCCACCTGCCGCAACACGGCGAGGCTTTGCTCGTATCGGGCTGCACTGCGTACCAGCGGACTCAGGCGACGGACGGTTTCCATGTTGTGGCCGATGATGTCGGGAGCGGCTTCTATAATAAGAGCGACAAGTTTCGTCCTTCCCTGGAAATCGGGAATCAGCACCTCTATCGTCGTCTGCGGGTTTGCCTGCCTTACTGCCCGGATAGTCCGCACCCAATGTCCGGCACCCAAGTCAGGCAGGTCGTCACGGTCTACCGAGGTAATAACGGCGTGCTTCAAGCCCATCAGGCGCACGCTCTCTGCCACGCGCTCCGGTTCGCCCTCGTCCAGAGGCAGGGGGCGGCCGGTCGGCGTATTGCAGAATTTGCAGGAGCGAGTACATATAGCCCCGCTTATCAGGAAGGTAGCAGTTCCTTGGCTCCAGCATTCGCCCCGGTTGGGACAGCGTCCGCTGGTACAAATGGTATGCAGCCGGTGTTCGGCTACGATGCGGCCCGTATGGGAAAAGCGCTCGTCACTGCCGAGCCTCACTTTCAGCCAATCAGGTTTTCTGGGGCCTGTTTGCATCTTCTTAGAGGTTTTTGAACAAGAAATCAGACATGCGCGTGTAAAGGTGGAAACGGGTGTTGCCGCCCGAAATATTATGGTTCCTGTCCTTATATATCTGCATGTCGAACTGTTTGCCGGCCTGCACCAGCGCCTCGGCATAAGCCATGGTCTGGTTGAAGGTCACGTTGTCGTCGCCCGTTCCGTGGATAAGCAGGAGTTTGCCCTGCAGGTGCGCGGCCAACTTGATGGGAGAAGTGGCATCGTATCCGGCCGGATTCTCCTGCGGCGTACGCATGTAACGTTCGGTGTAGACGGTATCGTAATAACGCCAGTCGGAAGGCGGCGCCACGGCGATGCCCAGCTCGAAGGCGCCTTTCCCGGTGCTCAAAGCCATCAGCGTGTTATAGCCGCCGAAGCTCCAGCCCCAGATGCCTATGCGGCCGGCATCTACGTAGGGAAGCTTGCCCAAGGCACGGGCCGCGTCGGCCTGGTCTTGCGATTCGAGGAGTCCCATCTTCATGTAGGTGCATTTGCGGAAATTTTCTCCTCTGGCACCGGTACCCCGACCGTCCACGCTGGCCACAAGAATACCGTGGCTGGCCAGATAATATTCCCAGCCGAAGGAATAGCTGTCAAGCACCTGCTGCGAGTTGGGGCCGCTATACTGTATCATCAGTACCGGATATTTCTTTGACGGGTCGAAATGGAGCGGCTTAAGTATCCAGGCGTTCAGGTCAAGGCCGGCCGCCGTATGCACCTTGGTGAATTCCTTCACAGGAAAGGCATATTGCTTCAGCTGCTCTTTCAGGGCGGCATTGTCTTCCAGTACCCGCAAAGCCTTGCCGTTCTTCGACTCATTGACCGTGATGAGCATGGGCGTGGAGAGATTGGAATAGCGATTCACGTAATAGGCGAAGTTGGCGCTGAAGGCGGCATCGTTGGTGCCTTCCTGTGTGGAAAGTTCAGTCTTCTCGCCTTTGGCATTGATTTTATAGATGGCACGGCGCAAAGGGCTTCCTTCGGCCGACTGGTAATAGACGGTCTGCGTGGCTTCGTCGTAGCCATACAGGCGGGTGACGTCCCAAGGACCTTTGGTCACCTGCCGCAGCAACAAGCCGGTCGGCGTATGCAAATAAATGTGGGCGTAACCGTCACGTTCACTCACATAGGTGAAGCAGTTTTTGTAGAAATGGATAGAAAACAGCCAGTCGGAATCAATGTAACGCTTGTTCTCCTCGTGGAGAATCAGGCGGAAGACGCCGCTCTTGGGATTGGCATAATACATATTGAAAAGGTTCTGGTCGCGATTGAGGGTCATCACCGCCAACTGTTCGGAATTCGTGGTAAAAGTAATGCGAGGGATGTAGCTATCGGAATCAACAGGCACTTCCAAGTTTTTGGTGTCCTTCGTATCCACGTTGTAAGCCATCAGACTCACCCGCGAGTTCGGCTCGCCTGCCTTCGGATATTTATACCGGTAAATGCCCGGGTAGGTGCCCTTGCCGAAGACTTGCATATTATATTCCGGCACCTGCGATTCGTCGAAACGAACGAAGGCGAGGATATTGCTGTCGGGCGACCAAGTCATCATATTGGTCTCGGTAAATTCTTCCTCATATACCCAGTCGGTGATGCCGTTAATGATTTTGTTGGGTACGGCATCGTTGGTTACTTGCGTTTCCGTGTCGTAGTCGAACTTCCGAATCCAGATATTGCCGTCACGCACAAAAGCCACCATGCGGCCGTCGGGCGAGAAAGTAGGTATCATCACCTTCTCGCCGCTGTCGGTCAGCGGCGAGACGTAATTGCGGCGCACGTCATAATCGTAAACCATGGCCTTATACGAACGACGGTAAATATATTCCGTCTCGCGAAAAAGAAGGATATGGTAGCCGGTAGAGCTGACCACGTAATTGTCTATATCGTCGAAATGACATTCGCGGGCTTTCTTGGCATTGAAAAGGGTATCAACCGGCTGCCCGGTACGGTAAGAATAACGGATAATCATGCTCTGGTCGGCGTTCATGGCCGTATAATGCTCGCCGTCGGGCAAAGAGCGAATCTCACCCACCGAAGTCCTTTGAGAAAAAGCGCCATCGGTTATTTCTTTCAGCTCTACGGGTTTTGTGCCAGTCTGCGCTTGGGCTGCTCCGGCCAACAAAGCAGCCGACAGGAGGAGGCACGAGCCTATTTTCATCATGTTATTATTCCTTTTTATATTTGGTTACAATCTGCAAATATATGCAAGTATTCCGAATTCACGCAATAAATTTAGGAGGCAAGGGGGGAAGGCCCGCAGCCGCTATGGCCTGAGAGACAGATTGCAGCCCGCGGGATTTGACCAAAAGTTTGGAAAGGCCGTGCGCCAATAGGCGGCCTTCTGCATCGCGCACGAAAGCTTCCGAAAGGCTGAGTGTATGGCCCGTTTTCAGGCAATGCCCCTCCACAAAGAGTTGCCCACCTTTGGAGCGAGCCAGGTTATTGACCGAAAGGTCGGCCGAAATCATGCCATCTTCCTCCGGAAGGGCAAAATAGGCCGCCCAATAAGCAGCCGCATCAATAAGGGAGGCGTACACGCCGCCATGCAAACCGCCGAAAGGGTTCAAATGTTTGGCCGCGTCAATGCGGAGTTCCATACGGCTTTTGCCTTGGCCTATCTCCAAAAGGCTCATCCCTAAAAGGCGGAAATAAGGCGCCTGGTTAATAAATGTCCGCAGCGCCTCTACGTGTGCGGGATTTAAGATTTGTTGGTCTGTTATTTGCATCTTCTCCATTTTTTTGCGCAAAGATAAGCATCGGCTCCCAGTAATCAGCGGACAACGCTTTAACAAACCGGGAGCTTAGCGATGCATTTATTTATCGACAAAAATACTAACGAAGGCGGTAGCCGGAAGGGTAAGCGACAAGCTGCCGTCGGCCGCTGCCTTAACTGGGATTTCCTGCATCCGCATCTGGAAAGTCGTGGCATACGCCTTGAGGTGTGCCAGTCCTTTAGGCAAGCCCTTGACGCTGGCCTTGCGGGCTGCCCCATCATTTATTATATGTACGGCATAGTTGCCTGTTGACGCCTTACCAAAGGCGGCACAACGCAGCATCTCCTGATTGCAACGTACAGGCAAAACGAAACTGTTAGCCGCCGTTGAGGCCAACTGCTTCAAGTTCCAGAAACGTTGCGTAGGCCGGAGCGGGCCGTCGGAAGCATAAATGCCGTCGCCCCAAAGCAGGGAATAGTCGGAAGTACATTGCCATTGCAGGATGCTGAGTGGCTGGCAGAGGGCGAG
>JAISGW010000146.1 GCA_031262895.1 Tannerella sp.
CAGCTATCCGGTGTACGACTACGACGACAAAACCGTCCTCACGCCGGCCAGCATCGTCGTTCCGCCGGTCAACGTGTTGATTTCTTTCTACGGCCGCTTGAATTACAACTTCAAACAAAAATACCTCCTGACAGCGACCCTGCGCCGTGACGGTTCCTCCCGTTTCGGCCCCGATAACCGCTGGGGTATGTTCCCCTCCGTTGCCTTGGCCTGGCGCATCAACCAGGAAAGCTTCCTCAAGGATGTCAACGCCCTCTCCAACTTGAAGCTGCGCTTGGGCTACGGCATTACCGGCCAGCAAGACGGCATAGGCAATTTCGATTACCTTTCCTATTATAACCTGAGCGACCAGACCGCGCGGGTGCAGTTCGGGGACCAATACTACCAGATGTACCGTCCGGCCGGATATGATCCTGATCGTAAATGGGAACAGACGGCTACAACCAATATCGGCATAGACTACGGCTTCCTTAATAACCGCATCTACGGCAGCGTGGACTACTTCTATAAGAAGACGACGGACCTCTTGAACCAGACACCTATACCCATGGGCAGCAACTTCACCAATCTCATCGTGAAGAATGTGGGCGACATGAACTCCAAGGGCGTGGAAGGTAGCATCAACCTCGTGCCCGTGGACAACAAGGACTGGCATTGGGAACTGGGCTACAACATCACCTGGAACAAGCGCAAGATAACGAAGCTGACCGTGAGCAATGACCCCGATTATGTGGGCATACAGGAAGGCGGCATCTCGGGCGGTACCAGCAATACCATCCTTGTCAGCCAGGTCGGCCACACGCCCCGCATGTTCTATGTCTACAAGCAACTTTACGACCAGGACGGCAAACCCATAGAAGGCGCTTATGCCGACCTCAACGGCGACGGGCAAATCAACGAGAAGGACAAGTATGTCTACAAGTCCTCCGAGCCTGACCTTTACATGGGCTTCAACACCTCCCTCTCCTGGAAGAAGTGGACGCTGGCCACTTCGTTGCGCGCCAGTCTCGGCAATTATGCCTACAACAATGTGGCCTCCGACATCGGTGTTTATGCGCAGGTGCTCAACAATAATAATTTCCTGATGAACACGGTGAAGAGCCTGACCGCAGCAAACTTCCACACCCAGCAACCCCTCTCGGATTTCTATGTGCAGAACGCTTCCTTCCTGAAAATGGATTACCTGCAATTGAGCTATAATATCGGGCGTCTGTGCAAAACGCTTGACCTGCGGCTGAACGCTACCGTGCAGAACGTCTTCACCGCCACCAAGTACGATGGCGTGGATCCGGAAATCGTCAACGGCATAGACAACAATTTCTATCCCAATTCGCGGACATACAGCCTGGGGATAAACATCAACTTCTAAAAATTCAAGGAACATGAAAAAGATAAACTTTGCGGGCTGCCTCCTCTTCGCCCTCGCGCTGGCTTCGTGCACGGGCGACCTGGACCAGTTTCCCAAGAACACGGAGACCAGCCAGACCGTATATTCCACCTTCGAAGGCACGGAAGAGGCCCTGGCCAAGATATATGGGGCATACACCCTCTCGGGTCAAACGGGGCCTTCGGGTAATCCCGACATCAGCGGGCTTGACGAAGGCTCCAACGGCGACTTCCTGCGCTGCTATTTCAACCACCAGGAGATGCCTACCGACGAGGCCCACTGCATCTGGAACGACTCCGGCGTCTCTGAGTTGAACAGCATCAACTTTACCTCCGACGGTAACTTCACCGTGGGACTTTACGACAAGTGCATCATGCAGGTCATGTATGCCAACGAGTTCCTCAAGAACACGGCAAACGCGGGCAACGGCTTCAGCTCCGATCAACAGACACAGGTCAAGGCCTTCCGCGCCGAAGCACGCTTCCTGCGCGCTTACGCCTATTGGGTGCTGCTCGACGTCTTCGGCAACCCGCCCTTCGTCACCGAGACTTCCGACCTGGGTACGCTGCCCCCGCAGATACAAAGGGCCGACCTCTTCAAGTACATCGAGTCGGAATTGCTGGACCTCGATAAAAGCCCCGACATGATAGACGCCCGCAAGAACGTTTACGGCCGTGCCGACAAGGGTGCCGTCGACGCCCTGCTGGCGCGCCTGTACCTTAACGCGGAAGTCTATACCGGCACCCCGCGCTGGAACGATGCCGCCACCTACGCAGAAAAGGTCATCAAAGACGGCTATTCGCTGGAGAAGAACTACGCCGACCTCTTTCTGGCCGACAACAATGTCGATAATAACGAGACTATCCTCTCCATTAACTACGACGGGAAGAACACCCGCTCCTACGGCGGTACGACCTTCCTCATCAATTGCAGCTCGAATGCCGATTACCAGACCAAATATGCCCCGACACTGATTTCCTACGGCATCTTCTCCAACGCCTGCTGGGGCGGATACCGCGCCCGCAAGGAGTTCTATGAGAAGTTCGAAGCCGGCGACAAGCGCAACCTCTTCGTGGGCGAGAACGAAGCCATAGGTGACCATCCTTCGGACTACACTTACGGCATGGCTACGTATAAATGGCGCAACATCACCTCGAAGGCCACGGTGGCCAAACCGCTCTACGGTTCCGACGTAACTTATGCCGATACCGACTTCCCGCTCTTCCGCTTGGCCGAGATGTATCTCATCTATGCCGAGGCCGTCGTGCGCGGCGCTACGACCGGCTCCATGGGGCAGGCCATCAACTATGTGAACCTGCTGCGCGAACGCGCCTTCGGCGACACGAAACACAACGTTTCGTCTTTAGACCTCGACTTTATCCTCGACGAACGCGCCCGCGAACTCTACTGGGAATGCCAACGTCGCACCGATCTTATTCGCTACGGCTACTTCACCACTTCCAAATATATCTGGGAATGGAAAGGCGGCGTGGAGAACGGACGTCAAGTGGATTCGCATTACCGGCTGTATCCTCTGCCCTCCTCCGACGTTACGGCCAACATGAACCTGAAGCAGAACCCCGGCTACTAACTAATTGATAATTGAGCATTAATAATTGATAAATATGGAATACAGATATATTCTGCCGGCTGTGCTGGGGGCTTTGGCCTTGACGGCCTGCAACAAGGAACAGGATATGTACAAAGTGCTGCCGCCCGACCAGGTGCAGCCACCTGTTTTGACGGCGCACGACGACATCGTCATAGGCGAAGCCGACCTGGACGCCGGCTCTACTACCTTCTACTGGCAAGGGGCCGATTTCGGTGTCCCCACAGCCACCACCTATTCGCTATACGTCAAGAAGGCTTCCGACGCCACCGACGTGGCGCCCATACTGATTTCTTCTTCCAATGCCGACTCTATTGAGGTCTCTTATAGCGCCCTCAACAAGCAGCTCATCGCCGCCGGCATCGTCCCCAACGAGCCGACCGACATGGATTTCCTGCTTGAGGCCAGCATCAGTGCCGCTTACGACACTATCCCCTCCGCACCGCTGACGGTCAAGGTCACCGCCTACAAGCCGAAATACCCCGACAACATGTATATGATAGGCCAGGAATTTGGCGCTTGGGATTGGAACTCGGCCGGCGTGGTCAGCATGACGCCAGTCAACGGCATGCCCGGCAACTTCTGGTGCATCCGCTATTTCTCTACGCCGACCGACGGCTTTAAGTGGTGCTCCACCAAAGCTTGGGGCAGCGACTTCTACAGCCTCGGCTCGGGCGATAGCGGCTTCACGAACGACGGCGGCAACGCCTACGTAGCTGCTCCCGGCCTTTACATGGTCTATATGGACATGCCGAATAATAAAATCAGCATCGAACCGGCACAAGTCTACGGCATAGGCGACTGCTTCGGCGACTGGACGACGGGCAAGTATCCCTTTACCATTGACGGTCAGACGATGAAAATCACCACCACGGCGGCCGGCGATGTCCGCATGTACGCCTATTCTTCCGCAGCGCCGATTACCTGGTCAAGCAATTGGTGGACGACGGAGTTCATCGTGGACAATGGCGTTATCGTTTATAGAGGCAACGGAGGCGACCAGAACCGCGTCTCGGTAGCGGCCGGCAAGACCGTTACCCTCGACTTCAATGCCGGCACGGGCAGTATTGAGTGATTTTTCCGTTCCATTTTT
>JAISGW010000157.1 GCA_031262895.1 Tannerella sp.
TCCCACTTCCCTGCTGCAGTCGCTATTGGAGATGAAGCCCGGCGACGTGTACAACCAGACGAAACTGAACAAGCGCTTGACTACGGATGACGACGCCGTGGCCAACCTTTATTTCAATAACGGCTACCTCTTCTTCAACGCCGACCCCGTGGAAGTGGAGGCCGAAAACGACTCCATCTCCTTGGAGATACGCATACAAGAAGGCCCACAGGCCACCATCAACCGGGTCATCATCTCGGGTAACGACCGCTTGTATGAAGATGTCATCCGCCGCGAACTGCGCACCAAGCCCGGACAATTGTTCAACCGCGAGGAACTGCTGCGTTCCGTGCGTGAACTGGCGCAGATGGGCCAGTTCGACCCGGAACAAATCAACCCGCAACCTATCCCCGACGTGGAGAACGGCACGGTTGACATCAAATATCCCTTGGTTTCCAAAGCCAACGACCAAGTGGAATTCTCCGCAGGTTGGGGGCAAACGGGTATCATCGGTAAACTCAGCCTGAAGTTCACCAACTTCTCGGTGAAGAATTTCGTGCACCCGAAGACCTACAAGGGAATCATCCCCCAAGGCGAAGGACAGACGTTGACCCTTTCCGGCGAAACGAACGGCCGTTATTACCAGGCTTACAGCATTTCCTTCCTCGACCCCTGGTTCGGAGGCAAACGCCCCAATTCGCTTTCGGTCAGTGCCTACTATTCCAAGATGACAGGCGTGAACAACAACTACTATAATAATATGTACAACGCCTATAACGCATACAATCCTTATTATTATAGCGGATACGGTGGTTATGGCGGCTATGGCGATTATAGCGACAGTTACGAACTGGCCTACGACCCGAACAAATACCTCTCCATCGTCGGCGTCTCCGTCGGTTACGGCAAACGTCTCTCCTGGCCTGACGACTATTTCCAGTTCATGCTCAGCCTGAACTACCAGATGTACCGCATCAAGAACTGGGCTTATTTCGACGCCTACTTCGACAACGGCGTCAGCAACAGTATTGCCCTGAACTTCACCTTGGAACGCAACTCCATCGACAACCCGTTGTACACCCGCCGCGGCTCCGACTTCACCTTCTCCGTGGAGGCCACCCCACCCTACTCCCTCTGGGACGGCATAGACTATGCGAAGTTAGACAACACGAAGGTCTCCGACCTGCAAAAGAAATACCGCCTGCTGGAATACCACAAGTGGAAATTCAAAGCGCGCGCCTTCACGCCGCTGGGTCCTGCCGGCCTCAAGCGTATGCCCGTGCTGATGTCGCGTGTCGAATACGGCTTCATCGGCTCGTACAACAAGTATAAGAAGACCCCCTTTGAAAACTACTATATGGGCGGCGACGGCATGACCGGCAGCTACGGCATGATGGGCGTCGAAACCATCGGGCTGCGCGGCTACGAGAACGGCAGCATCGCCGGCAACGGCACCGCCTACGGTACGGCCTACACGCGCCTCACCCTGGAGTTGCATTATCCCTTCCTTTTGGAACCTTCGTCCACCATCTACGGCCTCCTCTTCGTGGAAGCCGGCAACGCCTGGCCGAACATCAGCAACTTTAACCCCTTCAACCTCAAACGTTCGGCCGGTATCGGCGTACGCATCTTCCTGCCGATGATTGGCTTGATGGGCATCGACTGGGGCTACGGCTTCGACTATCCCAATTACGGCACATCGAGGGGCGGCAGCAATTTCCACTTCATCATCGGACAGGAATTCTAAGGCCCCACTTGATTTGACAGCATACATTTTACAATAGAAAGGAGAATGAATATGAAAAAGTTGATTCTGCTATGCAGCATGGCTTTCCTCTGCGCCTTCGCGGGGCAGGCCCAGAAATTCGCGCTGATAGACATGCAATACATCCTCAAGAACATCCCGGCTTACGAGATGACCAACGAACAGCTATCGCAGGTCTCCAAACAATGGCAAGGCGAAGTGGACGCCCTCCAGCAGGAAGCCCAGAACATGTACAAGTCTTACCAAAGCGACATGGTCTTCCTCTCCGCCGACATGAAGAACAAGCGCGAAGAAGCCATCGTCAAGAAAGAACAGGACGCCCGGGACTTGAAAAACAAGTATTTCGGCCCCGAAGGCGAACTCTACAAGAAACGCGAAAGCCTGATGAAACCTATCCAAGACGAAATCTACACCGCCGTCAAGGAAATAGCGGAAGCCAACAACTACCAGGTTGTCATCGACCGTGCCTCTGCCATGAGCATCATCTTCGCCTCGCCCAAGATAGACATCAGCAACCAAGTATTGCAGAAATTAGGATATTCAAAATAAATACCTACTTTTGTGCGCTATACTTTTAGCCTATCGATTAATAACAAACAAATATAGAAATGAAGAAATTACTTGCCCTATTATTCCTGGCCTTGCCCATGGGGCTGTTCGCCCAAGAAGTAAAAATCGCTTATGTGGATGTGCAAGCCGTCTTTTCGGCCATGCCCGAAGTTCCCGGCATTGAGAAGCAAATGAGCGATTTGAACGACCAGTATCAAAAAGACTTGAAGTCGATGCAAGACGAATATCAGAAAAAGTATTCCGACTTTACGGCCCAGCAGGATTCGCTCACGGAGAATATCAAACTGCGTCGGATGCAGGAAATCCAAGAACTCCAGAACCGTATCGAGAACTTCTATCCCATAGCTCAGGATGATATCAACAAGAAGCAACAACAGTTGGTGGCTCCTGTACAAGACAAGATAAAGAATGCCATCAAAGCCGTCGGCGAAGAAAAAGGATATACCTATATCTTGGCCATGAACCCGCAGCTCTTCCTTTACACGGGCAACGGCGCCATTGATGCCACACCTTTCGTAAAGGCCAAGTTAGGATTGAAATAAGGATTGAGCGCGCATGGATGCAAAGGCTTCCATCGGCGTTTTCGATTCAGGATATGGAGGACTTACTGTATTCGATAAAATACAGCAAGTCGTTCCTTCATATAATTACATCTACCTCGGCGACAATGCGCGCGCGCCTTACGGCTCCCGTTCCTTCGAACTGGTCTACCGCTTCACCCTACAAGCTGTCGAACGGCTTTTCGACGAGGGTTGCCGCTTGGTCATTCTGGCCTGCAACACGGCTTCGGCCAAAGCCTTGCGCAGCATCCAGCAGAAAGACCTCCCACGGATAGACCCGGAACGCCGCGTATTGGGCGTTATCCGTCCTACCGTAGAAGTGCTCGACGGCCTCAGCCGCAGCAAGCATGTGGGCGTATTGGGCACTAACGGCACGATTTCTTCCGGCTCCTACGCCATGGAAATACAGCACCTTTTCCCGCAGATACAAGTTACCGGCGAAGCTTGTCCCATGTGGGTGCCGCTGGTAGAGAACGGCGAGGCGGCCTCGCCCGGGGCCGATTACTTCATCCGCCAACATATCGAACGCATCTTCGCCCGCGACCCGCTCATCGACACCCTCGTGCTCGGCTGTACGCACTATCCCCTGCTGATTCCCAAAATACGGCGCTATCTGCCTGAAGGCGTACGCCTGTTTCCCCAAGGCGACAGGGTGGCCGAAAGCCTGGCCGATTACCTGCGGCGGCATCCGGAAATGGACAGCCGCCTCGGCAAAGACGGCCGCCACCGCATCCTCACCACCGAATCTGCCGAAAAATTCAGCCGAACGGCTTCCCTCTTTTTCCCTTGGACGGGGCGGGTGGAGCAAATCACCTTGGCCTGAATGAAATGCCGGGCTTTCTTCCTGCTCTTCCTCGCCTGCTGTTGCCTGCCCCTCTTCGCACAGCAAAATATGGACACCTATCTGGCTGCCCAAGGTTTGGTTGACGTCAGCCGCTTGGACACTTCGCTCCGCGTGCAACTCCAATACGCCGGTTCGCACAACCTTTTTGGGCAACCCGT
>JAISGW010000108.1 GCA_031262895.1 Tannerella sp.
CGGAACACGGGATTGTTCAACCACCTTGTTTATACGAAACTGTTTGCGGTCGTATTCCTTGCTACCATCTACGTGCTGGTCACTGCCGTAGGCTATCTCTTTCTGCTTATGGCTGGCAACTGGATGAGCCGATTGCTAAAGAATAACCTGATGACCGACGTGTTCAACAACGAGAACGAGAGTTTCATGCAGGAGATACGGCTCATAGAGAACGAGTACTCCATCAACCTGCCGAGCCGCTTCTTCTACCGCAAGCGGTGGAACAAAGGATGGATTAACGTGGTCAATCCCTTTCGTGCCACCATCGTATTGGGCACGCCGGGTTCGGGGAAGTCTTATGCGGTCATCAACAACTATATCCGCCAGCCCATTCAATCATTAGTGGCCGTTCGCATCGGAGGCCGGGAACCAGAGCGGTGACGAAAGCCTCTGTCATACCTAAATAGTTGAATATGAATGCGTATGACGAAATGATGCAAGCGGGAAAAACTTTAATGCGGACTCTTTTTGTCGTTCTTCAAGAAGAGGGAAAGCAGAAAAGACAAGGCGCTGACGATGCCGATGATAAGGAAGACTAAGGGCAGGCCGTGGGCGTCGCCTATGGAGCCGAGCACGGGGGCAGCCAAGGCTCCCACGCTGACGACTACGCCCAAGGAAATTCCGCTGGCCAGGCCGATATGGTTAGGCAAATAGCCTTGTGAGAGGGCAACCACCGGACTGTAGGCGAAGTTTAGGAATACCGACGTGGCCAGTACTAACACGCCAGACAGCCAAAGGCTGCTTTGTGCGAAGAAGAAACCGAAGATGCTCAGGCACATCAATGCCCCGCAAATGACGATGTCGTTCTTGAAGCCGATATGGTCGGATACGCGACCGCCAATGTAAGTGGCAAAGGCACCGATGAAGGTGAACAGGGTGAGCATCACCGAACCGTGGGCGTCGGATTGGGAGAAGACGGCCACCCAATAGAGTGGGATGAACACCAGATAGCTGCGTGAAATGACGGAGCGCAGGATATTCACGGACGTCACCTTCCAGAATTCCCACCAGTCGTCGTGCAGGGCCTTGCCATGGGCAGCAGCCTGCTTGCGCTTCTCTTCCCTGAGCGTGAACTCGCTGAACTTTTTCAGTTGCGATAAAATCAGCAATGAGGACACGACGGCAGGCACAATGAAGAGGAAAGCGCCCCGCATCCCCATTTTGGGAAAAGCGAGGGCGACCAGCAGCGGCCCTACGGCAAAGCCCAAGTTGCCGCCTACGGCGAAGTTGCTGATGCCTGTCCCTTTGTTGGCGCCGGCCACCACATTGGCCAGGCGCCCGCCTTCGGGGTGGAACAAGGCTACGCCGATGCCGGTCAGCATCGTGCAGCAGAACAGCGGGAGGAAAGTGTGAAAAAGCCCCAGCATGCTGAGACCCAAGCCGGCGAGGAAAATGCCGAGACTCATGAACCAGGGCCTTTGCACCCGGTCGCCCAGCCAGCCGAACAGGGGCTGGACGACGGAAGAAATGACGCTGCAACCCAGTACCAGCATGGAGGCCTTGGCGTAGGTAAAGCCGTAAGCCGTGATGACAAAAGGCAGCATGGCCGACAGGGCACCCTGGTTGATGTCGGTACACAAGTGGCCCAACGTGAGTAAATAACTATGTGTTTTGGATTGCATTTTACTTGGTTAAATCCACGATGGAAGGTTCGGAAAAGGTGATTTGTTCTGCCCCATCGGAGGTGAGCAGGAAACTGTCTTCTATGCCGACGGCACCGATGCCCGGCAGCACGAACTTAGGTTCCACGGCGATGAGCATGCCCGCTTCCAGCAGGCTTTCCGGACGGGCGGCCAGGACGGGCGGCTCGTTGATTTGCAAGCCGATGCCGTGGCCGACGAACTTGGCCTGTTGCCGTGTACCCATGAAATTGGCCGCCAGTCCGCCCTCTTCGGCCAGCCGGAGGGCGAGGCGGTAAGGCTCCACCGTCGAAAGTCCGGGGCGGAGCATCTGCGCGATTTCCCTTTCTATCCTGCGGGCCAGCTCATGTGCCCGGTAAGCCGCCTCGGGCAACTTCCCCACCGAAAAGGTGCGGGTCATGTCGGTCATGTAAGCTGTGTAATTGCCGGCCATGTCGACCATCACGCTGCAGCCCTCGCGCAAGGGCGTCCCGTTGGCGCCGATGGGCAGCGAGAGGTCGGCGCCGGCGCCGCCAAGGGCGAAGTCGAAGGGCGAGGGCGCCTCGGCGTTCCCGCCCGTGAGTACGCTGCCCATGAAAATGTCCATCGGTCCGTAAGCCCGGAACGTGCCCAAAGAACCGTTCAGGCGCATCCGCCGTTCTATCTCCGCCTGAAATTGCAGGTCACTCATGCCCGGTCGGAAACAGGCCGGCACTTCGGCGTATGTCTTGGCATGTTGGCGGGCGGAGATGCGGAACTGTTCAATTTCCCAAGGCGTTTTGCACATCCGGAGGCGCCGCAGCAGGGTGCTGGCGTTGCCGCTTTCGCAGGAGGGGAAGGCCGCCGACAAGCGACAATAATCGGTATAAGATATTTCATCCGCTTCCAGCAGCAGCTTTTTGGGCAAAGGCAAGCCTTCTGCCGCGAGAAGTCCGTTTATTTCTTCGGGCTTGCGGATGTAGGTCAGCCCTTCTTCTTCCAGCCCTTGGGGACGTTTGATAAAAAAGCGGGGCCGGCCCGCTGCCGGCAGATAAAAATAGCCGCCGTAAATGCGGCCGGTCAAATAATACAAATTCACGCTCGTGCTGACTAAGCAGGCCTCGGCGCCTTCCGTGCGCATAGCCGCCTGCAATCGTTCCCAGCGCAACCGGAGGTCGTCGGCCGGGCCGTTCAAGAATTTCATAAATTCTTTTTGATTTGAAAAACGCCGCAAGGTAGCAATAAAAACACTGCCTTTCCCTTACTGTTTCAAAACCATTTCCAAACGTAGGGAAGCCACTTCAAAGAATGGCTTCCCTACGTCTATTTCCCCTTTCTGACAAGGGGAGGAGGCAAAAAGAAGTTATGAGTTCCATTGAATAAGCCAGCGGCCTTGGTGCAGGAGTGGCATGCCGAAGTGTACGGAGCAGGCAATACAGGTTCCTAAGGCGATGAGCCAGCAGACAATCAGTATCCAAGTAGCCGTATTGGACAAAGGTCGTACCTTGAAAAGCAGGCGACAGAATAAATAAATGATGGCGAAGAGCGGGATTCCCACCAAAAGGACGGAAGCCAACCCGCCGATCACGGAAACCCATACGGGCAAAGAAAGGAACAGGTCAGGGTTCCATCCCAAGTTGGCAATCAGGTCTGTCAACAAACCGGCACCCCCGCCAATGGCACAGGCTATCAAGGCGATGACCAAAAGCAATAAGATGAAGAGTGCAGCTAAAAGTATGGGGAACAGCACAATGGCTACCAGCACGCCGATGACTTTTAAAGCCACGCCGATGACCTCCACCAGCCAATCGGCCACCTTTTGCAGCGTCGTGCGAGGTTTGCCCGAGCGTACGTAGTCGCCTACTTTGGCGGCAGTTTGTTCGAAGCCGCTGGTCACGGTTTTTCCGATGCTTTCTACCGTTACGCTTTCGCCCCGCATTTGCAGGCGTTCGGATGCCGTCGCGGCTAATGGGACAAGCATCCAAAGGATGAGGTAGATGGGGATGACGATGCCCCAAAAGAAGAGGAGGATGAAAAGGATGAGGCGCACGAGGGTGGGGTCCCAACCCATATAGGCGGCCAAGCCGCCGCAAACGCCGCCCAGCATCTTGTCGTCCGGGTTGCGGAAAAAGCGCTTCTCTACCCGTCCCTTGGCGCCGGCCTCCGCGCCTTCCGCCTTGGAAGAGGTGCCGTCGGCTTCCGCCCCTGTGGAATCCTCCCCAAAAAGCTCCTCTACTTTACCCATGCGCTGGATGACGGCTTCTACCTGCGGCCGGCTGATGACTTGACGTTCGGAACTGGTCTGTTCACTGAATATCTCGGAAATACGCGACTCGAAGTCGTTCATGATTTCTTCGGAGCCGTCTTCTTGACTGAAGTGCGTGCGAAGGTTAGCCAGATATTTGTCTAACAAAAGGTAGGCGTCTTCGTCAATGTTGAATACGATGCCGCCCAAATTCACGGTAAGTGTCTTTTTCATTGCTGCTTTGCTTTTTAGTTGTTTCTGATATGTTCGATGGTTTCATTCAATTCCTTCCATGAATTTTCCAGTTCCTGGAGGAAAGCCTCTCCCTTGGGGGTGAGGTCGTAGTATTTGCGCGGCGGCCCTTGGGTGGATTCCACCCATTGGTAGCTGAGCAGTTCGCTGTTTTTTAAGCGCGTGAGCAGGGGATACAGGGTGCCTTCGACGACAATTAATTTGGCTGCCTGCAACTTTTGAATAATATCGGAGGTATAAGCCTTTTCCTTTTTTATCAAAAGTAGGATGCAGTATTCCAATACGCCCTTCCTCATTTGCGATTTCACATTTTCTACATTCATTCTCTTAGGTATTTTGTACGGCACAAAAATATGTTACGTATTACTACCTTGCAATGCAAAATAGCGTATTTATCTTTTTTTAACGGTATGGCGCTCCTTTTTGGCCTACTTTTGAAACATCAATAGTGTGGGAAAAGCATGGATGCTAAATTTTCGATTATAGAAAAGAAGCCTAAGGGATGTGG
>JAISGW010000113.1 GCA_031262895.1 Tannerella sp.
CCGTGACGCAGGAAGCCTACGACGGTGCGGGCGAGCTTACCACCTTCTCCGTCCCGACCAACACGGGCACCTACCAGTTTGATGTCGCCTTTATCCCCAAAGGCAAGTTCTGGACAGGCGCTACGCCGAACGGAACGGTAACGAATGAAGGCGGTAGTTCGCTTCCCAGCACAGAAGTTACCTTGACACAAAACTATTATCTGGGTACTACGGAAGTTACCAACGCTCAATATGCTGCTTTTTTAAATGATATGGGTGTAGATTCCACAGGACGTATGCCGGGAGACTCGATATTGATATACGATTCGAAAATACAAATATATGCTGGTCAGCTATACCCTTGGGGTTTATCATGGGTAGATGCCCAATGGCAATCTTGTTCCGGTTATGATAATTATCCTGTTATATGGGTGAACTGGTATGGAGCTGCCGCTTATTGCAACTGGTTAAACTCGAAAATCAGCGGCTACCACTTCTCATTACCTACAGAAGCGCAGTGGGAGTATGCCGCCCTCTGTGGAACACCGTATGCTTACAATGGGGTAAGTGATACTTGGAATGATGACTTCGGCTGGATAAAGGAAAACAGTGACGGTCATACGCATGAAGTAGGCACGTCAACCAGTAATATATGGAACTTGTATGATATGCACGGGAATGATTGGGAATGGTGCAATGATTGGTATGGAAAGGATACATATCCTGCGCCCACAGCTATTGATCCTACAGGAGCTAATAGTGGGGGTACTTATGCGCTTCGTGGCGGCTGTTTCGCCGACCTTAATTCTGGCAAAAATATAACCTCGGTTGGTGCCCGTGTTGGTAGGTTGGTTACCGCGGTTTACTATGGTTTCCGCGTCTGCGCTGTCAAGGACAATCACGTCGCCACGCCGTTAGGCGGAACAATCAGAAAGGTCTCCGTCAATACGACCTCCGGCGCTTTGAACTTCCAGTTGGCCTTTATTCCGAAGGGTAAGTTCCTCTCCGGTACCACCACCGGCACGGAAATCACCCTCACGAAGGATTACTATATGGGTACTACGCAAGTGACGAACGCGCAGTATGCAGCTTTCTTGAACGATGCGGGTATTGGCCAGGATGGCAAGATGCCTAATGATTCGATAGGAGTGGAGGATTCAAAGGTCGCTTGGAGTGGTAAATATCCATGGGGCTTGACTTGGAATGCCACAGCGAACAAATGGGAACCTTGTTCCGGTTACGAGAAATCTCCGGTCGTTGCAGTAAATCTGTATGGCACTATGGCTTATTGCGACTGGCTAAATGCAAAAAGGCTCGGCTGTACATTTAAACTACCTACTGAGGCGCAGTGGCAGTACGCAGTGCAGGGCGGCACGCAATACGCATATAACGGGTTAAGCGATATTTGGAGTGATGACTTCGGCTGGATAGTTACAAATAGTAAGGGTCACCCGCATGAAGTAGGCACGGCAAAGCAGGGAAAGAACCCGTGGAATCTGCAAGATATGTGTGGCAATGTTTGGGAATGGTGTGGTGATTATTATAGCACTTCGTACCCTGCCCCTACGGCTACAGACCCGACGGGAGGAATCCCTGTTAAAGGTGATATTAATCACTATGTATGCCGTGGCGGTGCTTACCCAAACCCAGAAGGCTCAAGCTTTTGTAAGGCATCTTTTCGAGCTCAAAGTGCTCCTCCTTTTAATAGCAATTTTGGTTTCCGCGTTTGTGCCATGACAAATTGACTTTGCTTTATGTTCGCGTCTGAAAGCCTCTTTCCCCGCCAAAGGGAAGGAGGCTTTTCTTTAGGGTGAAGAGTGGAGAGTGAAGAGTGAAGTGAGGCGATGCCTGGAGGGCTAAATTATTTATGGCTTTCAGCCAAATCACGTTGCGGGGGGCGGTGCTGCATCCTAATCCCTGTCAACTAATAACTAATTTCATACCTTTGCCGGACAAGTGAAAGCAAGAGGATTATACCAACAGAAAAGAAAGATAGATATGGTCGATTTGAAAACGAATTACGCCGGATTGACGTTGCGCAACCCGCTCATCGTAGGCAGCTCGGGTTTGAGCGCGAAGGTGGAAAAGATAAAGGAGTTTGCCAAGGCCGGTGCGGCCGCCGTGGTGCTGAAGTCGCTCTTCGAGGAGCAGATAGAACGGCAGGCCGATTCCTTGCTGAGGGAAAGCGATTCGCCGGAGGCGCAGGCTTACGTGCACGAATACCTGCGTGCCCATCAGGTGCAGGGCTATCTGGAGCTGATAAAGGAGGCGAAAGCATCTTGCGACATTCCCGTCATAGCCAGCATCAACTGCTACAAGGCCGGCGAATGGATAGACTTCGCACGCCAAGTGGAGCAGGCCGGCGCTGACGCCATAGAGTTGAACGTGTATTTCATGGAGACCGACCCGGATCAGGAAGTCGAGATGAGCCGCCGGCTGTATGCCGACATCGCTATGCAGGTGAAGGCGGCCATTTCCATCCCGCTGATGGTGAAGCTGAGCAAGTCGGTGGGCAATGTCCCCGCCTTAGCCAAGGCCCTGAAGCTGGGCGGCGCCGACGGCATCGTGCTCTTCAACCGCTTCTTCCAGCCCGACATTGATATCACCACCCTGCAGTTGGCCTCGGGCAACGTGTTCAGCGAACATGCCGAGCTGAACGAGACCCTGCGCTGGACGGCCATCGTCTCGGGCAAAGTGCCCGGCCTGCCCATTGCCTCCTCTACCGGCGTGCACGACTGGGAAGACCTCGTCAAATGCCTTTTGGCCGGCGCTTCGGCCGTCGAGATGGTCAGCGCCCTGTACACTTCGGGCGCGAAACTCATCCCCCAGTTGTTGACCTGCTTGGAGGAATGGATGACGCAGGCGCATTACCGCAGCCTGTCGGAGTTCCGGGGGAAGCTCAACTACGCCCGCATCGCCGATCCCGGCATGTACGAAAGGGCGCAGTTCATGAAATATTTTTCCAACCGCGACTAAGCCGCCGGCACGGCCGACAAAAAAGGGAACCTCTTTGCGGAGGCTCCCTTTTTTGTCGGCTTTTCCCTTGCTTAACCGTTCATGGAAGCGAGGAACTCGGCATTGTCGTAGGTCTGCTCCATACGTTTCTTCACGAATTCCATGGCTTCCATGGAGTTCATGTCGGAGAGGTATTTGCGCAGAATCCACATGCGGTTGACGGTGCCCTGGTCTTGCAGCAGGTCGTCGCGACGGGTACTGGAGGCCACGATGTCGACGGCCGGATAGACACGCTTGTTGGCCAATTTCCGGTCCAATTGCAGTTCCATGTTGCCGGTGCCCTTGAACTCCTCGAAGATGACGTCGTCCATTTTCGAGCCGGTCTCGGTCAGCGCCGTAGCGAGGATGGTGAGGCTACCGCCGTTCTCTATGTTGCGTGCGGCACCAAAGAAGCGTTTGGGCTTTTGCAGGGCATTGGCGTCGACACCACCAGAGAGCACCTTGCCGGAAGCCGGCTGCACGGTGTTGTAAGCCCGTGCCAGGCGGGTGATGGAGTCGAGGAGGATGACCACGTCGTGGCCGCATTCCACCATGCGTTTGGCTTTGTTGAGCACGATTTCGGCAATCTTTACGTGGCGGTCGGCCGGTTCGTCGAAGGTCGAGGCGATGACCTCGGCATCCACGCTGCGTGCCATGTCGGTCACTTCCTCCGGACGTTCGTCGATGAGGAGGATAATCATGTACACTTCGGGATGGTTGGCGGCGATGGCATTGGCGATGTCCTTCAGAAGCATGGTCTTGCCGGTCTTGGGCTGTGCGACGATGAGACCGCGCTGTCCTTTGCCGATGGGCGAGAAGAGGTCGACCACGCGGACGGCGATGTTGTCGAACACCTTGGGTGAACGGCGTGCCGTGAGCATGAACTTCTCGTTCGGGAAGAGGGGCGTCAGATGGTCGAAGGGGACGCGGTCGCGCACTTCTTCGGGCGCCCGGCCGTTGATGGCGTCCACCTTAATGAGCGGGAAATATTTCTCGCCTTCTTTCGGGGGACGGATGGGACCTTCCACCACGTCGCCCGTACGCAGACCGAAGAGTTTGATTTGAGCTTGCGAGACGTAAATATCGTCGGGCGAAGTCAGGTAATTATAATCGGAAGAGCGCAGGAAGCCGAAGCCGTCGGGCATGATTTCCAGCACGCCGTTGCCTTCCAGTATGCCATCGAAGTCGTAGGCCTTGTCAAGTTGCGGAATGGGCGTTCCGTTGGGGCTGTCGGCCACGTTGCCGTTGGGCTGCTGTTCGCCTTGCTGCTTGTCGTTATTATTATTGTTGTTATTGTTGTTCTTGTTCTTGTTTTTCTTCTTCTCCTTGTGGGGAGGCGTCATCGGGAAGAGCTGGTCAAGCAGGGTGTTGGTGCTCGGGTGGCGGAACACAAGGCGCTTGCTTTCTTCGGGCAAGGCTTGTGGAGCGGCCTCTTCTTGCAGGGCGCCGTTGTCGAAAGGCACCTCGGCTTCATTTTCCGAGGGCAGGCCTTCTTCGTCGGAATCCTCTTCATCGACAACGACGGGAGGCAACATGCCTTTGAGGTTCGTCGGGAAATTAGGCTTTTCGGTCGTTACTGTCTCGGCCGGCCGTTGTTCTTCGGGCTTTGCCTGTGCGGGTGTCTGCGCCTCTACCGGATTTTCTACCGTTTGTTGCGCGTTCTCGTTTGCGGGCTGCTCGGGTTTCTGTTCCATCTTGGGAGATTGGTTTTGCCCGGCCGGCTTAATGGTAAAAGGCGTCGTAGGTGCGGCGGGCGTTGTTGCAGCCGGCATTTCTGTGGCAACGGCCTCTTTGTTCTCGCCGGACAAGTCCACGCTAAGGACTTTTCCGTTGTTCATGCGTACCCGCCTTCTGCGTTCACCGTTCTGCGTGTCGGCAGGGGCGGTATTGTCGTTCGCGACCTTGTCGCCCGCGGCAGTATTGTCGGCTGCGGCCTTGTTGTCGAAGGGTGTTTGTTTGCGCGGACGACCCGGCCGTTTGGGCATTTGCGTTTGCGCAGGATTCTGCGTTTGTGCCTGTGCGGGCGTGTCGATGGTGAAAGGAGCTGCTGCGATAGGGGCTTGAAGCGGGTTGACCGCTCCTGTTTCTGTGTGGAAAACTTCTTTGGCACTTGTGTCTTGCGCCGCGGGGCTTGGTTTCAGGGGTAAGGAAACCGAAGGTTTTGTATTCCTTTTCGCTTTGGCTTGCCGTTCTGCTTTGCGGGCTTCTTTCTCTTTGGCTTTCTGGGCTTCTTTTTCTTTGGCTTTTTCCACTTGGATGCCGGCTAAGGAGATGGCTTGTTCGTCCAATATCCGGTAGACCAATTCATCCTTTTTAAAGGAGGTGACTTTTTTCACGCCCAGCTCGCCCGCAATCTCTTGCAATTCGGGTAGCAGTTTCTCGTTTAGTTCAAGAATATTATACTTTTGCATATTAAAGGTAATTTGTGCGCTCTTGCACACAGGAATGTGTGAAATGATTCGCTTAGAATTTTCAGATGTAACCGGGATTTGTTTTTGCGACCGGAAGGGAAGCATACATATCTGCGGATGTAACGGCGGCAAAGATAGTAACTTTTTAGATACAGCTATCTTTATGACGGGAAAAATTCAAGCGCAACACTTTTTTAGTGTGTTTGTCTACTTTATAACGTTCGTCGGTGCGCCGACCTACCACCCAAATCAGATCGTCGCCGCTGCATAATACGAGCGTCTTTTCCTTTTCGGGCAAGCTGAGTTTAAGGTCGCAGAAATAGTCACTTAATTTTTTCCTTTTTCCCTTCATGCCGAAAGGAATGAAGCTGTCGCCGGTTTGGGGGCTTCGCAGAAGAAGGGGGAAATGCAACTTTTCCAAATTGAAATAAGCGACCTCCGCTTTCTTTTCTATCCGCGTGTCGGCCGCATCCAAAATGTCGGCTTGGAAATCCCATTCCCCGCAATGCGTGAGGCCCTCCGCCCCGGGGATAAAATAGGCGGCCTTGTCATTGCCTTCTTTTCTGGGTGTGAGCAGCAGCCTGTCGCGGTCTTTTACTAAGCGGTAAGCCGGCGAAAAGAAGCGGCGGCCGGATTCGGCCTCTAACGACAGGAAAATCTCTTCGCTTACCTGGCGGCTGAAGCCGTAGGGGAGCAACAATTCGTAAAGGATGCTTGAGGGGGCCGGGAAACGGAGGAGCCGGCTGATGGACAGGCTGCCGTCGGCCAGCCAAAGCGCTTGCTTCGCTTCTTGGACGACGCTGTCGTAGATGGCTTCCACATCCCGCAGATGCCCGGCCGTGCGTGAAAAAGCCTCCTTGGCGGAAGGGTTTAGCTTTTCCAACAAGGGGAACACGTCTAAGCGGAGAAAATTGCGCGTGTAGGCGTCGGAGAGATTGCTGCTGTCGGTCACGTAGCCCAGGCCTTCCTGCTCTAACCAGGCCAGTATCTCTTTCCGGCCGATTTCAAGCAGCGGCCTGACTATCTTGCCCTGGCGGGGCAACATACCTCGAAGCCCCCGTATGCCGCTGCCCCGGAGCAGGCCGAGCAGCATGGTTTCGGCGTTGTCGTCACGGTGATGCGCCACGGCTATGGCTTGTGCGCCCAGCTCTTCGCGTAAAATCTCGAACCAGCGGTAACGCTGTTCGCGGGCAGCCATTTCTATGGAAATATGTTTGTCTTTGGCATAAGCTGTCGTATCGAAATCTTGCACGCGGATGCTGATGCCTTGCCCGGCGGCGAAGGTGCGGGCAAAGGCCTCGTCGCGTTCGGATTCCTCGCCGCGCAGGTGGAAATTGCAGTGCGCGGCCAGACAAGGGTAACCCAAACGGGAAAGGACGGCCGTGAGTGCCACCGAGTCGGCGCCGCCACTCAAGCCTATCAGTACCGGTTCTCCAGTCTTTAAAAGCTTATGTTGTCGAATAAAGGAAGCAACACGTTCCAACATTTGAAAGACACATTTACACCTCAAAATATCTTCGTGTACTTGTGGCAATAGGGTTGCGCGCCCAGATGCTCGTAGTACTGCTGGTGATAATCTTCCGCCTTCCAGAAAGTGGCAGCCGGACGCAGGGCGGTCGCCACGGCATAGCCCTTTTCCTGTAGCAGGCGGATGTATTTCTCGCCAACGGCCTTTTCCGCCTCGTTGCCGTAGTAAAGGCAGGAGAGATATTGCGAACCGATGTCGGGGCCTTGGCCGTCGGTCTGCGTGAAGTCGTGCGTCTCGAAGAAATATTTCACCAGATTCTCGTACGAGGTAAGCGCCGGGTCGTAAGTGACGGCCACGCATTCCAAGTGCCCCGTCGTACCGGTCTTCACCTGTCGGTAGGAGGGATGCTCCACGTGTCCGCCCATGAAGCCCGTAGCCGTGTCCACCACGCCGGGCGCCTTGCGGAAGTAATACTCCGTGCCCCAGAAGCAGCCTGATGAAAAATAAGCTTTCGCCAATATCCTCTGCTCCATCCTTATTCCTTCTTTAAATCGAAACCCAGCATGATGCCTGCATAGTGCACGGAAAGCGAGTCCATGGTTTGCAGGGTGGCTATGCCGTTCTGCTTGGCAATCTGGTTCATCAGCTTGTAAAGTTTGGCCTCGTCGAAAAGGAGCTTCATCTTGGAAGCACTTCCCGTGACCTTACCGACCAAGGCCGTCTCTTGCGGGTATTGCAGGGTGACGGTCTGCGCGGGCAGGTTGCAATGGTAGTTGCCCTTCACGGTCTTTTCCGGTTGCGCCGGTTGTTGCACCGTGAAGCTGCTGTCGGCCTTGAAGGTGAAGACCAACATGCCGGGCTTGGCTCCGTCCTTTTTCGCGGCACGATTCATCTCCTTTTCCATGACAGCCGAGAGGATGGCGCTGTTCTGCGAGAAGGGGCTACCCGGCTCGAAGCCTACGGCCATGCCCGTGTACGACCAGGAGCCGGTGAGGTTGAGCATGTTGCTCTTGTCGTTTTTATGGGAGACGGCGGCCGCTGCCCGCTCTACGTTTTCTTTGCTGAGGAGCGCCTTCAGCAGCGACGATTGTGCTTTGCAGCCGAGGGCCGCCATGGATAATGCGGCAATAGTCGCCGCCAAAATGCTTGATTTCATTTCATTGATTGAATTAAGTTCGCGCAAAGGTAGCGAATGCTTATCTGATTTATTCCTTCTTCAAGGTGAGGCCCAGCATCATGCCGTCGTAATTGCCGGCCAGCGCGTTGATGGACTTCAGGCTGGCGTTGTTGCTCTTGCTGGAGAGGTAAGTCAGCAGCTTGAGGAGCTTATCGGCCTTGAAGAGCAGCGCCATCGTGGAGCCGGCGGCCGTCACCTTGGCCTTCAGACCGCCAATCTTGGCGAACTTGAGGGTGAGCGTTTTCGTGGAAGCTTCGTAATGGTAGCTTCCTTTCGTGCTTTTTGCCGAGGCTTTGGCCGTGAAGGTACTGTCGGCATTGAAGGTGAAGACCAGCGCGCCGGGCTTGATGCCGCCCTTTTCGAGGTAGCCGTTCAATTTCTCCTCTGCGCTGTTCGAGGCCACCGTGCCGCCGGCCTTGGCCAGAAGACTCTGCGACTCGAACTCCACGGCCGAGCCGGTGTACGACCAACTGCCGGCCAGCTTGACTAAGTTCTCGCCCGTAACCACGGCAGCGGCTTTTTCCATGTTTTCTTTACTGAAAATGTCCTTTAACGACTGCGCCTCGCTCTGGAAGGCGCCCAACGACAAGGCGGCTACAACTGCCGCCATTAAAACGGTTCTTTTCATTTCTCTTTATGAATTAGTCCGCAAAGGTATAGTTGAGAATTGAGAATTGAAAGAGAAGCGTCCTTGACCACAAGGTGAGTTCGCTTTAGAGCACCGCGGCGACTTTGCGGATGGCGTTGATGCGGGAAAGCAACTTGGTATCCTTGCGGGCGACTTGCAGATTGTAGCTTGTCTGCATCCTGACGAGCAGTCCGGCGTCAATGCCGAGGGCAGCTTCGAAGAGCAAAGCTGTATCAGCTGTCAAGGGTCGTTTGCCGTTGAGTACTTCATTGAGCGTAGTATAGGACATGCCAATTTCCTTGGCAAACCGCCTCTGTGGAATGTCGCGACATTCCAGTTCGTCTTTCACAAGCCTTCCGGGATGGGTCGGAGTGAACGGCTCCATATTGTTTGCAATCATTTGTGTATCTACGCCTTCTATTTCCATAGCAATACTATTTTAACTGTAATGATTTGATAATTCAAGGATATTAATGATTGATAGGGTTTCGCCTTTAATGGTGAATTCGATACGATATTGCCGATCCACTCTTATAGAGGATATTCCTTTCTTATCACCTACTAAGACCTCATAGTTGAGGGCGTTCATTACGAATAATTCCTCTATGTTTTTGATATTCAGTAACAAGTCAATGCGCTCCTTGTACTTTCGAATCACTTGAGGCTGAAAGCGATGCTTTTTATCTTTTGCTTTACCCGAAGCATATAAATCGCGTAAATACTCTTTATCGAATACTACAATCATACGCAGCAAAGATACGTCTTTTCCAAAATATTTAAACTGCTGGACCTCGTTTGTAGTGGCTTCCTATGTGACGTTCTTGGGAAAACAGATATGAAAAAGCTTGTTGTCTACGCACCCTTTGGCCTGATGTCGGGGGCGCGTTCGTACAATACTTTCCCCACACGGTCTATATGCGCATCAATGGGGGTACCGAGGTGCTTATTATAGTCAACAACATCTACTTTATAGAGCAGCTCCAAGTCTTCTATCTGTACGTTGATGTCCATCAGTTGCTTAAACGATATG
>JAISGW010000116.1 GCA_031262895.1 Tannerella sp.
CCGTGACGCAGGAAGCCTACGACGGTGCGGGCGAGCTTACCACCTTCTCCGTCCCGACCAACACGGGCACCTACCAGTTTGATGTCGCCTTTATCCCCAAAGGCAAGTTCTGGACAGGCATGAAGAAAGGCTCCGGCACCGAAGTCACGTTGACCAAAGATTATTATTTGGGAACAACGGAAGTGACCAATGCCCAGTATGCCGCCTTCTTGAACGATATGGGTGTAGATTCCACAGGCACAATGCCGGGAGATACCTTATGGATTGGAGATTCGAAAAATGCTACGAATGGTTGGAAGTGGAGTGTAACGTACGTAAACGGCCAATGGCAACCGATGCCCGGCTATGACAATTACCCTGTTTATGCCGTGTCTTGGTACGGAGCTGTGGCCTATTGTAATTGGTTAGATTCAAAAATAAGTGGCTATCATTTTTCTTTACCGACTGAGGCGCAATGGGAGCGCGCCGCCCTTTGCGGAACGCCTTATGCTTACAACGGCATGGGCGATACTTGGAATGATAGCTATGGATGGGGAACGACAAATAGTGGCGGTCACCCCCACGACGTGGGCACGTCAACCAGCAATATATGGAACATCTATGACATGCACGGCAATATTTGGGAATGGTGCAGTGATTATGTTGGCACATATCCTTCCTCAACGACTGACCCGACCGGTTCGATCAGTGGGACAAACCATGTAATTGTTAGTGGTTCATGGGATGATGGCGTTTACAAATCGGATGCGGTATATTTGAATGGATGGCCAGCTGGTGCTCCAGGAATCAATAGCTGGGATCTTGGCTTCCGCATTTGCGCAATAAAAGATCCTACCCACATCGCTACGCCGCTGGGTGGAACAATCAGAAAGGTCTCCGTCAATACTACCTCCGGCGCGCTGAACTTCCAGTTGGCTTTCATCCCGAAAGGCAAATTCCTCTCCGGCACAACGACCGGCACGGAAATCACCCTGACGAAGGATTACTACATGGGAACTACTGAAGTCACCAACGCTCAATTCGCCGCCTTCCTCAATGACGCCGGTATCGGACAAGATGGCAAGATGCCGAATGATTCGGTAGGAGTACAAGATTCAAAACTCTATAAGAGTACAGCGAACTCTACCCTTTCTCCATGGGGCTTAACTTGGAGTACTACTACGAACAAATGGGAACCTTGTTCGGGTTATGATAATTTCCCGGCCATAGAAGTAAATTGGTACGGGGCGAAGGCTTATTGCGACTGGTTGAACACGAAGAGACCGGGTCTTATCTTCAAGTTACCTACGGAGGCTCAGTGGCAGTACGCCGACCAAAGCGGTACGCAATATGAATATAACGGGCTTAGCAGTACTTGGAACAATGACTATGGCTGGACATCGGAAAACAGCAGTGCTCATACGCATGAAATAGGTACGGCTTTGCAAGGTAAAAACCGCTGGAATTTGCAGGACATGTCTGGTAACGTCAGAGAATGGTGTAACGACTGGTATAATAGTACATATCCTTATCCTACGGCTACTGATCCGGTAGGTGCGGCTTCAAGTACAGATCGTGTACGTCGTGGCAATTGTTGGTATTACAATGCAGCTAACTCTCCAGCTCATGTCCGCGGCAGCTATTCACCAATGACCGGTCTTCTTGACCATTACGGTTTTCGCGTCTGTGCCATGGCGAATTGATTAGCTATATTGTTCGCGTCTGGAAGCCTCTTTCCCCGCCAAAGGGAAGGGGGCTTTCCTTTAGGGTGAAGAGTGGAGAGTGAAGAGTGAAGTGAGGCGAGGCCTTCCTTTCCCCTCGCATGGCCGACGGCAACCAAAGGTGACTAATGATTGTTATAAGGCAAGTAGTTTCATTTGGTTGCCTTTAGGCAACGGAGGAGAAAAAGAAGAGGGAAGGATGGAAAATGAGGAGCCGATGCCACAATATCCATTCACAATGTGGCATCTTACCCTCATTTCGCCACAAAATATCTTCAAAATGTGGATTTTCACCATTAGTTTGGAACTTTTATAATTCGATATGTGGATTTTTACAATTGTTTATCCATATTATTCATTTAAGATGTGGATAAATAACCTCATCTTGGAACTTTTTGAAGTCAAGATGTGGATTTTTACCCTTGGTTTGCCACATTTTCTTTAAGACTATGAGACCTTGAGACTATGAGACTGTAAGACTGTAAGACCATTAGACTTTTAGATTATTAGACTATTAGACAGCAAGACTTAGGGCTATGGGAACCACGGCCTTCTCATAATCTCACGGTCTCAAAGTCTTAAGGTCTCATTGTCTCATTGTCTCATTGTCTTAAGGTCTCATAGTCTTATAGTCTCAACCCATAAAAGCGGGCGCTTAAAAAGGACTACCTTTGCAGCATCTATAACAAGAAAAACGTAAGATGAAGAAGTTGCTTTCGTTGCCGCCCAATCTGGGGGGCTGTTTCCATGAAATAAAAAGCGTATCTGCCGATGAATTTTTTTGCACCTCCGACCCCATCGGCAAGCAATTGGGTTCGGGGGGCGGCACGGCTTGGCTTTTGGAGTCCTGCCGCCTTGCGGAGGCTCCGGAAACGGATTTCCCCGCCTGGCTGTCCCGCGAGAAGCGCATCCTGCTCCATGCGGGTGGACAGAGCCGGCGTCTGCCCGCCTACGCTCCCTCGGGCAAGATACTGACGCCCCTGCCCGTCTTCCGTTGGGTCAGGGGGCAGCGGCTCAGCCAGGATTTGCTTTCCCTGCAACTGCCCCTTTACGAGAAAATCATGACCAAGGCTCCGGCCGGTCTGCATACCCTCGTGGCTTCGGGCGACGTTTTCATACGCGCCAACCGGCCGCTTGAACGGATACCCGAGGCCGATGTCGTCTGCTACGGCCTTTGGGTCGACCCCTTGCTGGCTACGCACCACGGCGTTTTCCTCGCTTCACGGCAGCAGCCCGACGCGCTGGATTATATGTTGCAGAAACCCTCGATGGAGGAACTGGGTCGCTTGGCCGCCACCCATCTCTTCCTGATGGACATCGGCCTCTGGCTCTTGAGCGACCGCGCCGTGGCATTGCTCAAGGAACGCGCCTCGGGCAAGAACGGGCAAGACTGGCGGGCCTACGACCTTTACGCCGAATTCGGCTTCGCCCTGGGGCGCCATCCGCAAACGGAAGACGCTGCCCTGAACGCCCTGAGCGTGGCCATCCTGCCCCTGCCCGGCGGCGAGTTCTACCATTACGGCACGGGACGCGAGCTGATTTCCTCGACCCTGGCCGTGCAAAACCTCGTGCGCGACCAGCGTCTCTTTATGCAGGGGGGCGTCAAGCCGCATCAGGCCATGTTCGTGCAAAATGCCGACGTGCGGATAAGGCTCCGGCCCGACAATTCCGAGCTGTGGATAGAAAACAGTTGCATAGGCCCGCGCTGGAAACTGGCCGACCACCATATCCTGACAGGCATTCCCGACAACGACTGGGATCTGGAGCTTGCGGCAGGCCAGTGCGTCGACGTGGTGCCGATGGGGGAGTCGGGTTACGTGGCGCGCCCTTACGCCTTCGAGGACAGTTTCGCGGGCGAGAGGCAATACCAGGCGCTCTTCCCCTTTTGCAAGGATGCGGAAGATTTGGGGAAGGTGCTGCGCTGGATGCTCCGGCACGAAGAGGCTTCGGGCGAGGCGCTGTGGAAGGCGGCGCCCAAATATTCGGCGGCCGACTTGTTGGCCAAGGCGAACCTGCCGCGCCTCTTTGCCCAGCGGCGCGCCTTCCTGCGGCGTAACCTGCCCGCTTTGGCCAAGAACCATGAGAAGAGCGTCTTTTACCAGCTCGACCTGGCCGATACGGCAGCCGAATGGGCCGCAGGCGGCTTGCCCTTGCTGGAAGCCTTCCCCGCGGGTGCGCCCCTGATGAAGCAGGCGCACGACCGCATGTTCCGCTCCCGCGTGAAACGCTTACGGGGCGAGGAGGCCGGGGCTGACGAGCAGGCGGCCTTCACCCTCTTGCGCGAGGGCATCGTGGCTTCCTTAGGCGGGCGGAAGGAATGCCCCCACCTGAATGTCTTCCGCGACCAAATCGTTTGGGGGCGCAGTCCGGTACGCATCGACCTGGCCGGCGGTTGGACGGACACTCCGCCCTACTGCCTTTACGCCGGAGGCAAAGTGCTCAACCTGGCCATCGAACTGAACGGGCAGCCGCCCCTGCAGGTTTACGTCAAACCCTCCGCCGACTTCGTCCTCACGCTGCGTTCCATCGACCTGGGCGCCATGGAACGCATCTCGTCATGGGAGGAGCTGGCCCAATACAACAAAGTAGGTTCGCCTTTTTCCATACCCAAGGCTTCCTTGGCTTTGGCAGGTTTCCTGCCTGCCTTCGGCGCCGGGCAATACGCCTCGTTGGAGGAGCAACTGCGCGACTTCGGTGCCGGCATCGAAATCACCCTGCTCGCCGCCATTCCCGCGGGTAGCGGCTTGGGCACCAGCTCCATTCTGGCCTCGACCGTGCTGGGCGCCCTCTCCGACTTCTGCGGCCTGGGTTGGGACAAGACCGATATCGGCAACCGCACCCTCGTGCTGGAGCAATTGCTTACCACCGGCGGCGGCTGGCAAGACCCCTTCGGCGGTATCCTGCAAGGCGTGAAGCTGCTCGAGACCGGCACGGGCTTCGACCAAAGTCCCTTGGTACGCTGGCTGCCCGACACCCTCTTTGCCGACCCGCAGTACCGCGATTGCCACCTGCTGTATTATACGGGCATCACCCGCACAGCCAAGGGCATACTGGCCGAAATCGTCCGCTCCATGTTCCTCAACAGCGGGTCGCAACTCAGGCTCTTGGAAGAGATGAAGGCCCACACCCTCGACATGTACGAAGCCTTGCAATGCGGCCGTTTCGAGGCTTTCGGCCGTTTGTTGCGCAAGACCTGGGAGCAGAACAAGGCGCTTGATGCGGGAACGAACCCGCTGGCCATCGAGGCCTTGATACATATAGTCGACGACCTTTGCTTAGGGTACAAGTTGCCGGGCGCCGGCGGGGGCGGTTATCTTTATATGGTCGCCAAAGACCCGGAGGCTGCCGGACGCCTGCGCCGCCTGCTGACGGCGCAAACCCTGCATCCCTGCGCCCGTCTGGTGGAAATGCGCCTTTCCAAGACCGGCTTGCAAACCAGCCGCTCCTGAAAAGTCCATAAAAAAGGGGGCGGATTGGATTCCGTCCCCTTTTTTATGGCAGGCCGCGCAGGCTTAGAGCTTGTTGGCCGAACCGAGCACGCTGTTGATTTTGTGCATGTACAGTTCCTTGGCATACTCGCGGGCGGGGCCGAGGTATTTGCGGGGGTCGAACTCGGCCGGCTTGTTGGCGAAGACCTCGCGTACGGCGGCGGTCATAGCCAAGCGGCAGTCGGAGTCGAGATTGATTTTGCAAACGGCCGAGGTGGCGGCGCGGCGCAGCTGGTCTTCAGGGATGCCGATGGCGTCTTTCAGGGCGCCGCCGTACTTGTTGATGATTTCGACGTATTTCTGCGGCACGGAAGAAGAGCCGTGCAACACGATGGGGAAGCCGGGCAGCCTTTTCTCCACTTCTTCGAGGATGTCGAAGCGCAGGGGAGGGGGAACGAGGTGGCCGTTGGCATCGCGCGTGCACTGGGCGGGCGTGAACTTGTTGGCGCCGTGCGAGGTGCCGATGGAGATGGCCAAGGAATCGCAGCCGGTTTTGCTGACGAAATCAATGACGTCGTCGGGGTTGGTATAGGTGTGGTGCTCGGCCGAGACCTCGTCTTCAACGCCGGCCAGCACGCCCAGTTCGGCTTCTACGGTGACGTCGAATTTGTGCGCGTACTCAACCACTTTCTTGGTCAGGGCCACGTTCTGGTCGTAGGGCAGGTGCGAGCCGTCAATCATCACGGAAGAGAATCCCATGTCTACGCAGCTCTTGCAGAGTTCAAAGGTGTCGCCGTGGTCCAGATGGAGGCAGATTTGCGGTTTGGGGCAGCCCAGTTCCTTGGCATAAGCCACGGCGCCCTCGGCCATGTAACGCAGGATAGTCTGGTTGGCGTACTTGCGCGCGCCGCTGGAAACCTGCATGATGACGGGCGACTTCGTCTCGACCGCGGCCTGTACGATGGCCTGCATCTGTTCCATGTTGTTGAAGTTGAAAGCAGGGATGGCGTATTTTCCGGCCATCGCTTTGGCAAACATCTCTTTGGTGTTCACCAATCCTAAATCTTTGTAACTTACCATTGTATATTAATTTTAGGTGAAATGTGCGAATTGTCTTGCAAAGATAAGACCTTTGCGCGCATGCGCGCAGAAAGCCCGTAAAAAATTGGGCAGCTTTCAGAAGGAGAAGCGCAGGGCGATGCGTATGCCGCCGCGTTTGATGCCGGGGTGCCCGAGGTAATTCAGGCGGCGGTAATAGTCGATGCGCAAGATTTTGAAAATGTTCTCCAGTCCGATGCTGGCCTCCATGTAGGGCGCCTTGCCGAAGGTGTAAGTGCCGTCGGGTAGGGCGAAGAGGTCGCTGTTTCCTACCAAAGCGGGGTTGTTCTTGTCGCTGAGATGGCCGTATATGCCGTTAAAGGAAAGGACCGTGCGGAATTTCAGCCAACGAATCAGGGGAATGCGGTTCAGCAGCCAGCCCTTCAAGTAATAGGTGGCATTGAGCCATACGTATTCGTCGGCCACGAATTCCAAGGCGCTCATCATCTGGAAGGATTCGGGCTGGATGGTGACGGATTGGTTGGTGTTGGGCAGGATGAGCAGAGGGAAAGGCACCCGGTTCCATACTTTGCCGGCCTTCAATTGGGCGTCTATATGTCCGAAAGAGGAGAGCCAGATACGCTTCTCAGCCGAAAATTCCGTATGGTTATAGGTATATTGGCCGCCCATCACGCCTTTCAGGCCGAACTGGTGGGAGAGGCGGAAGATGGGGGCGTCTTTGGCCATGTTAAAGGGCGAGTCCTGTCCGGTACGTCCGCCGTAAATGCGCTCGCCGGGGGCGTAACGCAATTGGACGCCGAGTTCGGAAACCCGGATGTCGGGCACACGGTGCGCCACGCCGTCTGCGTCGAAGGTCTGGTAGACCAAAGTGCCGGCGGCTTCGTCTTTTTGGCGGAGCAGCCAGGCCTTGAAGGTGAGGTGGTTCAGCCAGTCCTTCTCATATTGCAACTGGGTCTTGAGCACATAATTCATCTTCGTGACGGGCGTACCCACTTTCCAGGCCACGAACATGTTGTCCTTGGAAGTGTAAAGGAAATCCTGTCCCGGCGTATAAACGTCGTATTCCTGTATGAAGGAGAGGTTGTTCTTGGGGAACTCCATCTCGTGGTATTTCTTGGGCGTGAAGCTGTACGTGAGCTTGCCGCTGTATTTGAATTTGCGGTCGTCCATGCCGTAAGCACCGTAGCCGGTGAGGAAGAAATGCTTGAAGAGGTTGGCCGTGGTCATGCCCCCCACGCGGAGGCGCATGCCTTCGAGCTGGTTGGCCGAGAAGATGGTGTTCATCGGTCCGATGTCGAAATAGTTTTCCTTCTTGTTCGGGCCGGTGGGGATGTATCCGGTGATGAGGATTTCGGCCGTCTTGATGATGACGTTGAAGGCAGGCACCTTGCGTAATTGCTTGAGCAGGTCGCCCAGCACGTCTTCCTTGTTGCGCAGGGGCACCAAACGATTGTGCAGCCAGAACGTGTCGGGCTGCTCGGTGGCATCGGCCAACTGGTGCACGTCGCCTACCTGGTCGAAGATGGCGTTGCGTCCGGGCACGTCAAAGCGATAATCGCTGTATTTGCGCAATTGGTGGGCATAAAGCTGCTGCAAGCCCTGTACCAGATAAAAATTGACGTAAGTATTCTCGGAATCAACCACCCATGTGCTGTCGGGCATGCGCTTGAACTCCTGGTCGATGCGCAGGTTCTTGACGAAGTTCAGGTTGATGTTGCGCGGCGTGTCAAGCCGTACCTTCTTTACCGAGTACTTGCCGTCCGTGGTGATGTAAAGCCGCCCCGTAAAGCCGTAACTCTGGCTGTTGACCGGCACAAAGGCGAGGTCGACGCAGCGGTCATTGCCCACCATGACCGTATCCATTATATAGTAATGGTAGTAAGTGACGGCCAAAAGCGAGGACAGCGGGCTGACGAAACGGTTGGAAAGGAAATTGATATTGTTGTCGAAGATATTGATGCTGCGGAAAAATTCTTCCAGGTTGGAGGTGATGCCTCCTTCGTCGACAGTTTGGTCTATGCCCTGTAATTTCTTGCCTATGATGAAAGTCTTTTCGCTATGCGGTTCTTTTCGGTAGTAGTAGTTGGAGAGGGTTTCGCGTATGGAAAGGGTGAGGATGGGCTTGCCGTTGAATTGGGAGGTGTCGGTATAATTCTTGATGAATTTCAGCTTCTTCATGAAGCCCTTGTCGAAGTTGGGATTGAAGTTGTCTAATGAAAAAGTCAGCTTGTCGTATTGTTTGCGTTCGAATTCGGCATGCTCTTCTATGCGGTTCTCATTCTTATGTTCAATGACCTTGCGGATAAGTTCGACGGCCGGATTGTCCTTCCTCGAATAATGTTCCCGTTTGGGTTTGACCACGATTTCTGCCAAGGCGTAAGTCGTAGGGCGCAGCCGGATGTCGAGGTTCTCATTTTTCCTGCCGGCCTTCAGTTGGATGAATTTCTGTTCGTAGCCTATGGATGCGAAAAGGAGCTTGGCGTATCCTTTGTTGTTGGATAAGGCAAAATGGCCGACATCGTCGGTCATGGTGCCGATGGTCGTTCCGTCAAAGGCCACACTAATTAAGGGCAATGGTTCACCCGTGACGGAATCGCGCACAATGCCTGAAACGGTGGTCAGGTTTTGGGCTGGCAAAGAGGAAAAGCCACAGAGAAAGAAAAGCGCCAAATAGAATATATGCCGAGCTGTTACCTTCATCCTTTATAAATAAGGGAGCAAAAGTACGTCTTTTCCTATATATGGCGGGAGGGAATTGTCCTTAATTAAGTTTAAATCAATGTTGAATGCCGTTCACGCGCCGCTGATTGCGCTGGGCGAAATCTTTCCAGTCGGTATATTTTTTATCACTTTGCGGAAGCTTGGATTGGAAATAATGGCAAAGGGCGGCGGCCAATCCGTCGGTGGCGTCCATTTGCGGAAGCATGCTTTCCTGAGGGATGTGCAGGAGGCGTTGCAACATGCCGGCCACCTGTTCTTTCGAGGCGCTGCCGTTGCCCGTGATGGCCATTTTAATTTTTAAGGGCGCATATTCGTAAATGGGGAGGCCGCATTCCAAGGCAGCGGCCATGGCCACACCTTGCGCGCGTCCGAGCTTCAACATGCTCTGCACGTTTTTTCCGAAAAAGGGAGATTCTATGGCCAGCTCCTTAGGGTGATATTCCTGGATGAGACCGGTCACCCGTTCGAAAATCTTTTGCAGGCGATGGTAATGGTCTTCGTATTTGTTCAACTGGAGTACGCCGAGGGCTTCCAGTTGCGGATGGTTGCCGTTTACGCGCAAGATGCCGTAGCCCATCACAATGGTGCCGGGGTCTATGCCTAATATGATGCGTTCGTCGGCGGCCGTCATTTCCATTCCAGCTCTTCCAATAAGGTGGCAAAGCCGAGCATGCGGCCGCCGAACTTGCGGCCTAAAGCCGCGTGGATGGCAACGGATTCTTCTCTTATGAAGGCGGGGAAAGCCGCTTCGTTGCTTAAGGGGAATTGCAGGGCGTAACTGCAGCTCTTCTCCTCTTCCTCCTGTAATCCTCTTTCGTTCGGGAAAGCCTTTACGCGGCGCACCAGCGGCGCGCCCAATACGCCGGAGGCCAGCATTTGCGGGATATAAACGGCCTGGAGGTAAGCTATCCCTGTCTCTTCCATTTCTTTGTCCAAATGGAAAGTCACATTATAATATTTCATTCCTTTGCCGCTTTTTCCCGCAAAGGTAGCCGATATTTCAGAAATTGACTTATCTTTGCCGCCGAAATCTCGGGGCATTAGCTCATCTGGCTAGAGCGTCAGACTGGCAGTCTGAAGGTGGCGAGTTCGAGTCTCGCATGCTCCACTTCCCCCCTAAAGCATATCTGGTTTATACTGGGAAATTTTGCTGATGCAGGCACGTATTTTGCATATCCCCTTATTGATTTTGTCGCTATCTTTGCCGAGAACAATAGTAGAAAACAATTAGCATAAGGAGATAAAATAATGAAATACACTGCATTAGATATAGCTAATAAGCTGATAACGAAAGCTGCTGACTACAATGAGGGCGAGCTTATGACCAATATGAAGCTTCAAAAGATGCTTTACTACGAGCAAGGCTATCATCTTGGCGCGTTTGGAACACCGCTGTTTGAAGAAGATATCGAGGCATGGATGTATGGGCCGGTCGTTCCTGATGTGTACCGTCATTTTAAAGAATATGGCGCAGCCTCAATAAAAACACCCCCAAGCGACCCTGTAGTATTAGATTCGGAAGAAGAATCATTATTTAATAATGTCTTTGAGGCATATATTGATTTTTCTGCCATCGGGCTTATGAACAAAACACATCAAGAATATCCATGGAAGAGTACGCCGCAGTTGCAGGTGATTCCTAAAGAGAAAATTAAAGAATACTTTAATGGGCAGCTAAAAAAAGAAAAACAACAAAGCTCCTTTTCCATATTGAAACGCATCTTTGCATCATTATAAGCATGTCTAAAAAACCAAAAATATCAAGACATACCCCTGCGGTTAAGCCAATTATTAATGATGCACGGCTTGTTTTCGGTTTTGAATATTTACAGAATGACAGTTATAGTGGGAGCAAAGAGCCTGCTTTTTTTATCAGTTTTTTGCAACGCATGAAAGGATTGTGCTCTCTTCCGTTTAATGAAATTTTAACAAGTGACAGACATAGTTGGGGCACGGAAAATATTTCCATCAAATCTATCAAGCTGAAGGAGAAGATTCTCCGCATATCTGAAGATATAACTTCCCTTATCGCTTTTAGAGCGACAGGAGATAATCATGCTTTTTTAGGATTTTGGGATACAAATAGAGGAACGGATTCAACAAAAGTTTTCCAAATTGTTTTTATAGAGGCCAATTTTGGAGACATATATGACCATGGATCAAAGTGACGGCGTGTATTGAGGTGGAAGCAGATTTCTTATCCTTATGCCCCCTCTTTCTATGCGCGACTACCGTAAATTCTTGGCTATGAAGGTGACTTTTCGCATCTTTGCACGCGATTGTTGAATTTTTAAATGAAAATGTTATGAAGCGGACTGTTTTTACCCTTATGCTCTTGTTTGGCTTTTTGTCGGCAGGAGCCGTAGACTTGGCGCCCGTATCCACCGCTTTTAAGGCCGGTAACGCGACGGCTTTGGCTCCTTGGATGGACAAAGAGGTGGACATGGCTGTTCCCGGAACTTCCCGGATTTGCCCCGCCACGGAAGCGCTTGCTTTGCTGGACGCTTTTTTCAAGGCCAACAAACCGGCCGCATTTGTCCTCCTGCATAATGCCGATAAGAAAGACAGCGGCTTTCTGGTGGGCAAACTGAACGCCGGCAACAAATCCTTCCGCGTAAATATTACCTATCGCACCGGAGAGAACAAACTTATCATCCAATCTATACGAATCGAATAAATGGAACAACTTATTGACGAATTGATTCGCCTGGCTTTTGCCGAAGACATCGGGCCGGGCGACGTGACGACTTTATGCTGCATCCCCGAAACCACGCAAGGGACGAGCCGCTTATTAATAAAGGAAGACGGCATCTTGGCCGGCGTGGAAATGGCCGGGCGCATTTTCCGCCAATTTGACCCGAACTTGCAAATGGAAATCTTCCTCCACGACGGAACGGAAGTGAAAAAGGGCGACGTGGCCTTTACCGTCAAGGGGAAGGTGCGTTCCTTGTTGGAAACGGAACGCTTGGTGCTCAACGTCATGCAACGCATGAGCGGCATTGCCAC
>JAISGW010000008.1 GCA_031262895.1 Tannerella sp.
TCGGGGTGATTCCTTTCTATATGGGACACGACGCGGCGGGGCATATCATGGTCTGCTCCGAACTCAAAGGCCTGGAAGGTTTCGCCTCCGACTACCAAGCTTTCCTGCCCGGACATTCCTATTACAGTCCGGAAGGCAAGATGAAGCGCTGGTACCGGCGCGATTGGATGGATTACGAGCACGTGAAGGATAAGGGCGCCGATATACATGAATTGCGCGAGGCCCTGTCGGCGGCCGTCAAGCGTCAGTTGATGTCGGACGTACCTTACGGGGTGCTGCTTTCCGGCGGCTTGGATTCTTCCATCACCTCGGCCGTGGCCAAGGGCTACGCCCGCAAACGCATAGAGACCGACGGCCAGTCGGATGCCTGGTGGCCGCAACTGCACTCTTTCGCCATAGGCCTGGAAGGCTCGCCCGACTTGAAGGCGGCCCGCCACGCAGCCGAGTATATCGGCACCGTGCACCACGAAATCCATTACACCATACAGGAGGGGCTTGACGCCCTGCGCGACGTCATCTACCATATTGAGACCTACGACGTGACCACCGTGCGTGCCTCCACGCCCATGTACCTGATGGCCCGTGTCATCAAGAGCATGGGCATCAAGATGGTGCTTTCGGGAGAAGGGGCCGACGAGATTTTTGGCGGTTACCTTTACTTCCACAAGGCGCCCGACGCCCGCGCCTTCCACGAGGAGACCTTGCGCAAGCTTTCCAAACTTTACCTTTACGATTGCCTGCGCGCCAACAAGAGCTTAGCCGCCTGGGGCGTGGAGGGGAGGGTCCCCTTCCTTGACAAGGAGTTCCTCGACGTGGCCATGCGCCTGAACCCGCAGGCAAAGATGGCGCCCGGCCAAGTCATCGAAAAGAAAATCCTGCGGGAAGCTTTCGCCGACATCTTGCCCGAAGATATCGCCTGGCGGCAAAAGGAGCAATTCTCCGACGGCGTGGGCTACGGATGGATAGATACCCTGAAAGCCACCGCTACTGCCCAGGTCTCCGATGCCGAAATGGCCGAAGCCGCCCGCCGTTTCCCCGTCAACCCGCCGCGTAACAAGGAAGAATATTATTACAGGAGCATATTCTCCGAACTTTTCCCTTCCGATGCGGCCGCCCGTTCGGTGCCCTCGGTGCCCTCGGTGGCCTGCTCCACGGCCGAAGCCCTCGCCTGGGATGCCGCCTTCCGCAACCTCAACGAACCTTCCGGGCGCGCGGTAAAAGACATCCACCAAGACGCTTACCGGCAATGAGAAAGTATTGATGGGGTAAAAAACCGCAACGGAACGGAAACGAGAAAGTATTGTTGTGGCAATTATCTTTCATGGCCTTTATGTATGGATTTACTTTGCAGAAGAAAGTTCATAATGTATAGGTTAGTTTAATAATTGCACACATCTCCCTTAACTTTAACTATGATGTAGAATCCCGCCTGTGCGATGCAGGCGGGATTTTTGCATGGCGTGGCGAACCGGCGAGGCGAAGCATTACCTTTGCGCCTGTTTAATACGTATTGCACAATGGAAAAGAAGAAAAAAGTCGTTTGCTTCGGAGAAGTCATGCTCCGTTTGGCCACACCGGGCTACTTGCGTTTCACGCAAAGCCCCGCCTTCGCCGCCACTTTCGGCGGAGGCGAAGCCAACGTAGCCGTTTCACTGGCCAATTACGGGTGGCCGGCGGAGTTCGTCACCCGCCTGCCGGAGAACGACATCGCCCGCGCCTGCCTGATGGACTTGCACCGTTACGGCGTGGATACCTCGCATGTCCTGTTCGGCGGCGAACGCATGGGCATCTATTTCTTAGAAACGGGCGCGGTAAACAGGGCTTCCCAGGTTATTTACGACCGCGCCCATTCCGCCTTGGCCGAAATAGGCCCCGGCATGGTCGACTGGGAGCAAGTGTTTGCCGAGGCCGCCTGGTTCCATTGGACAGGCATCACGCCGGCCGTTTCGCAAGGTGCCGCCGCCACCTGCCTTGAAGCTATACGGGCAGCCAAGCGCAGCGGGCTTACGGTGTCCTGCGACCTCAACTATCGGAAAAACCTTTGGAAATACGGCAAGAAAGCCTCGGAGGTCATGCCGGCCTTAGTGGCGGAAAGCGACCTGCTGCTCGGCAACGAGGAGGATGCCGAGCAGGTCTTTGGCATCCACCCGGAAGGGGGCAATGCCCTATATTCGGAAGGCCGTATCGACGCGGCGGCCTTCGCCTCCGTATGCCGGCAGTTGAAAGAACGCTTCCCCCGTATCGGGAAAATCGCCATCACCCTGCGCGGCGCCATCAATGCCAACCACAACACTTGGAAAGGACTGCTTTATGCCGACGGGACACTTTACCAATCGCGGCCTTACGACATCACGCATATCGTCGACAGGGTCGGAGGAGGCGACGCTTTCATGGGCGGCCTCATCTACGGCCTGCTGGCCTATCCCGGCGAGGAGCAAAAGGCACTCGACTTCGCCGCTGCCGCCTCTTGCCTGAAGCACACCGTGTACGGCGACTATAACCAAGTCGGCCGGGCCGAAGTGGAAAAGCTCATGGAAGGCGACGGCTCCGGCCGCGTCGTCAGATAAGTACTGTTTTAGTGCTGCGCCCGTCGTTGACGACGAGATAGGTGCCTGCCGGCAGAGACGTGATTAATCGCGTCTCTGCATCCGTGCGCTGCGCATAGACCTGGCGACCGTTCATGTCATAGATGTAGAGCAGGGTGCCGGGATGCAGGCCGCTGAGCATCATGCCGCCCGTAGTCGTTGAGGCTTGTAGAGAGGCACGGCTGTGCGTCTCTTCCGCCGCCGTCGGCGAAGCGGCAAGGAAATGCAGCACGAAACGTTCGGCCTTGTCGCCGGGCGCGGAGGTGAAGTCGTATTCGTTCTTGGCGAAGAGGTCGGTCTTGACGCCCGTCCGGGTGTCTTCGAGCACGGCGCTGGCTATGCTGTGCAGGCTCTTCTGGCGATAGATGCGCAGGCGCACCGCCTGAGGCCGACTGGCCGGGACGAAGTAGAGCGTCAGCCGCTGGGTATTGTCGGGCACGATGGAGACCGTCAGGTTCTTACCGTCGGCCGAGCGGGTGTAAAGCTGATTCACGCCGCCGGAGTTGTTGGGCAGCTTCACGGCGTCGTAGCCGTCGGTGGCCTTCAGCGAGGCATCCGGCCGGAAGACGACGGAGGCCCTGTCGAAGCCGCCCGTCTGTTCGTCGGTCGTTTCGAAGAGCAGCTCGTCGACCGGCTCGTTCGAAGCGGCCGCGCGAGTGTAAACGACCCCGGAGGCGGCGAGGCTGCGCTTGTCGGCATGGAAGATGAAATTCGTATTGTCGGCCTTGGCCGCCACGATGAACATCTGCATGGGGGCCACTAAGTTCGTTGACAGTGTGCCCGTCACGCCTGCACCCGTCGTGCCGCCCACGGCCTGCGCCTTCAGGTAGTTGATGTTAAACACGTACTTCCCGTTCTGGTAGCTGCCGGTACCGCTGGTCGGCACGTAAAAGCCGGTTTCTAAGCCCGTTTGGCTGCCATCGGTCAGGTACGTCAGGTCTAAGGGGGCCGTGTAAGGATTGCCCAGGAAGTTGAAGCCTTTTTTGAGCGTGAGGCTGAAGTCGCTTATGTTCAACTGTTCGCCCGAGGCCAGATTGTTGGGCGTGGAGAAGAGACTGAAGGGCGCCGTGGCACGCGAGAAGCGGAACTTGTCCTTCACCCGCGCGGCAGGGTCGGCCTTTCCCAGCCAGCTCGGGTCGAGCATGCTGGTGTAAAGGCTCTCGTCGTCGTACAATCCCATGCCGAGCAGGTAACCGCGGCCGGGTTCGAGGCAATAGTAAGGGTCTACTATCAGCTTCTTGGAATCGCCGAAGAGGCCGGCATTGGAGGGCGCCGAGAGGAAATTGAAGAGGAAATAGTCGGCGTACAATTGCGTGAAGGGCGAGGAGAAGCCGCTCACGGCTTTCTCGGAGGCGTTGTTGCCCATGTCGAGGTTCACCTGTACGCCGGTGTATCGGTCGCCCGACTTCTTTCTGAAGCTGCTGTTCACTAAGAGGAAGGCGCTCTCCGTCTGCTTGGAAGGCGAAGCGGCGGCCTTGGCGTCGAGGATGAGCCGTCCGGCCAGGAGCAGGAGGCTGTCGGTAGAAGCGGCAACGCCGGGGTCGAAGGTGACCGTAGCGGTGTCGGTGACGGCCTTATTGACGACTAACTTGGGGAACTTGATGTAATTGGCCGCCTTCGTGGCCGGCGTACCTATCGTTACCCTTTGCGGCACCGAATCGCCGAAGCATACGGTAGCGTTGCCCGCACACTGGTCGCTGAAGACATGGCCTGTGCTGACGGAATCGGCCAGGTCGCCCGTCAGGACGAGCATCGAATGCGCGCCCATGTCAATGCTGCCCGAGCCGGATACGGCCAGACCGCCGTTCACCTGCAGCGTGTCGCCCACATACATGTTCCCCGTGTTCAGGAAAACCGTCTGCGCCGCCATAGGCAGCAGGCCCGGGGCAGATAAAAGGAGAATGACTGCTATTGTATATCTATTTTCCCACTTCATATCACTTTCAACTTTCAATTTTCAACTTTCAATTCTTCATTCCTTTCTGGCTGATGACAAAGTCGAAGGCCAGGCTGCCCGAGCTGACGTGCAAGATGCAGTTGCGGGCGGCCGAGGAAGGGTTGGCATCCACCCGTATGGGCAGGTCGTATTGCGTATTGGGGAAGCGCAGGCTGAAGGTGCCCGGCGCGGTGGAGGTGCCGACCTGCGCCCAAGCGGCCAGCTCTTTTGTCCAGGAGACCGTCCATTCGGGATATTCGGCGTAGACCTGCAGCCGGTAGTAACTGTCCGCGGGCAGCTTGTCCGGCCAGGAACCGTCGGCGTTAAAGGTGATGTCCTCGGCGCTGTAGCCGAGGCGGTAGTCGTTGTTGAACACCCAGTAATCTATGCCCAATTCCTTGGCGTCAACTTCTGTTTCGGCCTTGGCCTGCTCGGAGACTTCGGCCGCCTCCTGCGCCGAGGCGTAGCCCTCGCCGGAAAAGCCGGTCACATGGATGCGGTAGCGGTAGTTGCGCAGCAGGGGCAGCTCCGTCCCGTCCTCCTTCTTCAGGTCGAGGTGGTAGTAATGCCCCCTCCCGCCCTTGTCGCCGATACGCAAGACGACCGTCATGGGTAAAGCCCCCTGCCTGTCGGTTTCCGGCAGGTAAATCTCGCGCTCCATGGAGGCGAGGCTCTCGCCGGCATTGTCGATGAAGGGATAAGCCAGCGGCTTGCCCAGCGGCTTGGCGTCGGCGGGCACATGCGGCGTGCTCAGCGCATTACCGTCGGCGTCGAAGGCGGGCGCCACATAACCCCTATCGCAAGCGTAGAAGACGTAGACCGAGTCGATATGCCTGTCCGCAGCATGGAAATCCTCGGTGAGGTCGATGCGGCAGACAGCCCGCGTCATTTTGATTTCCTGCAGGCTCTGCTCCTTCGCGTCTATCCAGCCGCTCTCCCCGTACATGGGGAAGCCTTCGGCAGGCCAACTGCCCGAGAAAGCGTAGCGGATACGATTGAGCAGCGCGGCCTTGTCCAAGTCGCCTTCAATCGAATCCTGCCGCAACTCCTCCTCTTCCGCCGCGGTAAAGAAGCCGCCCATATTGGCGACGACTACCAATCGTTGCCCTATTGATTCCATATTCACATTCGCCATAAACGAATTGTAGCTCTCCGCCACGAGGGAAGTCAAGGGCAGGTGCCGGTAGTAATACTCCCGGCCGAGGCTGTCGCGACGGAAGAACAGCAGGTCCAAGCGGTTGATTTGGCTTTCCTCCTCCTCCGTGTAGGCATAGGTGACGGGAGTCAGCGTGGAAGGGATGAAGAAACGCAGCGGCAGGATTTTCTCCGGCGGGTTCTCCAGCTCCGGCGCCTTCAGGAAAGGCGTCTCGCCCGACACGCAGCCTGTCAGCAGTAGCAGCAACAGGAGGCAAGGGATATGTCGTTTTAATCTATTCATTATTTTTTGAGAATGTCTTTATCTTTCATGTAGAGACGCGATTAATCGCGTCTCTACATTGTAACGGCACTTCAAGACCGCTGGAAGTCGCGTTACATGCGTGTAACGGCGTTTCAAGACCGCTGGAAGTCGCATTACATGCGTGCAACGGCATTTCAAGACCGCTGAAAACCGCGTTACATCCGTGCAACGGCATTTCAAGACCTCCGGAAACCGCATTACATGCGTGTAACGGCATTTCAAGGCCGCTGCCGTTGTAGAGACGCGATTAATCGCGTCTCTACTGGTCATGCTAACCGCTTGTCTGTTGATGCCGGACATGATTAGGGAGGCGTTATGGTTACCGTTTGCGTGTCTATCTCAGCACCGTCGCCCACGCCGTCGCCATTCGTATCTACCATCAGGTGGAAGGTTACTGTGGCCGGAGTAGTGGTTAATGGACTACTATAATACATATACACTTGATACTGGATATTCTTCGTGCCTGTCGAATAATCATAATCATATATTACACCATTCGAAGCGCTAAGAGCTCCGATATTTAGCCAACCACCTTCATCTTTATCATAAGTTACGACATATCTTTTTGTAGCATCTGCATTTGTAATGCTCGACACTTGAAGATAAAGAGTCCTAAACGAACCTATCAAATAGGGGAAAGTCGTAGCCGAAGCCTTAATGGTATTGTTGCTTGGCAAGTCCGTAGGATTTATACCTTGGTCACCGCAGCTTTGAAGCTTCATTTTTGGAGCCACAACCGTCAGCGTGTAGGTCTTGGTGGCGGCATAAGCGGAACCGGCGGCATTGGTGGCCGTAACGACAAGCGAATAGCTGCCTGCCGCAGTAGGCGTGCCGGAAAGGGTCGCCATGCCGTTGCCATTGTCCGTGAACGAAAGTCCGGAGGGCAGGCCGGTAGCCGTCAAGGTGATGGGCGAGCTGCCGGTAGCCCTGATTGTCGCAGAGTAGGCACTGCCCACATAAAGGCCGGAGGGTAGCGAGGTCGTTATGATGCTCGGCCGCGTCACTACCGTCAAACGGAACGTCTTCTGGGCGGAGCCGCCGTTGGTATTGCCGGCGATGGCCGTAAAGCTGTAGTCGCCTGCCTTGGTAGGCGTGCCGGAGATAGTGCCGTCGGTGCCGAGCGTGAGGCCACCGGGCATGCTGCTGCCGCTGGCCAGCTTCCAAGTGATATTGCTACCGCCGCTCGCCGAGAGCGTAGTGCTGTAGGAAGCGTTGACGACACCATTGGGCAGTTGTTCGTCCGTCGATATCGTCACCGCGATAATGCCTATCGTCAAGGTGTAAGCCTGCGAGGTGGAACCGGCGCTATTGCTGACCGCGACGGTGAAGGTATAGGTACCCGCCGCGGTAGGTGTGCCGGAGATGGCGCCCGTACCGGCATTGATGCCAAGGCCGGGAGGCAGGCTGCCACTGCTGATAGACCAGCTGAGGGGCGAGTCGCCATCGGTAGAGAGCACCCAGGCATGGGCAATGCCCACAATGCCGTCGGCCAAGGTGGCGGGAGAGATGCTCGTCGGCGGCCGCATATTGACATAGTTCACCTTGATGGGCAAGCTGATGCTGGTGCCGTTGAGGCGGATGCGGAAGTAGTAGGTGCCGCTGGCGTCGGTATTGCTCGGGTCTATACTGACGGTAAAGGTCGCAGAGCCGGTGCCGCTCTCGGGCGAGACGGCAATCTTGCCGGACGTGCTGTAAATGACGCTCCAGGCGAGGCTGTTGTGGTCGGTAGTCAGCTTGACCGTAGCCTTATCGCTCGTTCCGTAAAGGTACAGCTCGCGGGGCGTGACGTTTAGCTCGTATTGGTTGCCGTCGCCCAGCACGACGTCCTTGCTGTCTTCATCCCAGGTGGAGCTTTCAGCGACTAAGTTGCCGTGTATGGTCTGGGCGGCCACATCGGGCGAGGTGGAGCCGGTGTCAAGCACCTGCACGATGTGGATGTCATAAAGGTAATTGCGCAGGAGGGGGTTTTCCTTCCAACTGCCCACGAAGCCGCCCGTCACGGTGGTGTCGAGTCCCGGCGGATTGTCCCAATCGTAGCTGCCGTCGCCGCTGCCTGCCGCCTTCTGGTCCCATTCGCCGAAGTCGATGCGGTAATAGTTCATCGTGCCGTTATACAGGCCGCCCACCACAAGGCAGGTAGCCTTCATATAGTTGTTGCCCGTAGGCTGCGATTCATAAAGGTAAATTTCGTTAGAACTGGCGTTGTTCGTGACCGTATAGCTGGCGGAAGGCGTGCCGCCGCCGATAAGATCGGTCAAGTCCATACCGTCGGAGGGTACGGAGGGGGCGGTAACGTGCAGGTTCTTCGCGTCCCAATTCGTCATCAAGGGAGAAATCAAGCCGCGGGTCGGGCGGTTGAAGACATAGACATCCTGAAGCGTGAAGTTGGCTGCGAGATTGGTGACGTTCACCTTGGCTAAGGCGCGAATCAGGCTGATGGAGGCTCCCGTCCCTTTGGCCAAGCCGGCGAAGGTGCCGGCTGCCGTCTGCCCCCACATGGGCAAGTAGGACGTGCCGTCGGCAGGCCAAAGGCCGCTCTTCGCGCTGACTAACTTGCCGAGCATGACGCTGCGCTTCTCACCCGCATGGGTGGAGGCGCTGAAATAGCCTGCCACCTCGGTGGAGACGTTGGCCAGCACAACGAGGCGATAGCTGTTGTTGTCGTTGGCCGGCATGGTAAGCGTGATTTCACCTTGGCCGGTAGAGGCGTCGTAAGTAAACTTGTCCGTGTTGCCGCTTTCGGTGGGACTCCAGCGGCAGGCGTAGGTCTGGTCGCCCTCAGCCGTCTGGGGGCCGGAAAGGAAGGCCAGCACGTCGAGCGTTTGGATGGCGGCTTCCTGGTCTCCCGTCAGGGCGCGGGTGCCCGGCGCGGCGGCGGGCGCATTGAAATAGATGGTCAGCTCCTGCCCGGGAGCCTCCGGCCCTATCGGCGCCTCCTCGCCCACGCAAGCGCTAAGGAAGCAGAGGCAAGCTGCCGCCACCGATAAATAGAGTCGTATGAACAAAGGCCATTTCATCGTATTTCCTTTCTCTTGTTACTTTCTTTTGTTTGTTTACGGTTTATGTCTACATGATGACGTTCTGCCTGACCACCTTCCAGCCGTTGATATAAAGCACGACGCTCATCGACGAGCTTTCGTTCATCATATAGATGATGTTGAAGTCGTGCGTGTTGGTGAAATTGATGGCCGCTCCCACCTCGTTGGCCGCCAGTATCAGTTCGACGAGGTTGTCTTGAAAGAGCAATGCCTTGGTGCTTTCGTTTCGTATGCTCAGCACGGGATGCTTGCGCGAAGCTGCCAGTTGCAGCACCGAGAGCGAAGCGTCGAGGCGGTAAAGGTGGGTAGCCGGTTTGGCGGCCATAGGCTGTATATAGTTGAACTCCGCGCAGGGAGCTATGGAATTGTCGAACTTATAGTTTCCGTTGTTATCGGAGATTTCGGCCTGGTAGGCGTTGTCGGCAGCAGAGAGGGAATCCATCCCCATGACCGTGACGTTGATTTTGTAGGTGTCTTCCACCATTTGCAGTTGTATGCGCTGCGATTTGTCCGCGACGATGGTTTCGGCGGCATCCGCGTGCGTGGCGTAAAAGAGGGGGTGGAGCTGGTCGTTGCAGGAGCCGTCGCCGATGTCTTGCAGGTCGACGGTCATCTGGTCTAATTGTCCGGAGCTGCTTTTGGTAAGCCCGGTGAAGGAATATTGCCGGCCGGCCACATTGCCCCAGGCCACGAACTTATACTGTCCGGGGAGCAGGGCTTTCACTTCCATATAATAATCAGGACTGAGTTTGGGCGCCGTATCGGTCTGTTCGGTGACTAAGTTGCCGCCCATGTCGAAGACGAAGAGCTGCAGTTGCTTCACCGAATCGGGCACGATGCCGTAGCTGCCCGCCTTAGGCAAGGTGTAGTTGAAATACACCCGCGTGTCCCCGGCCGCGCAGTTCGACAAGTCCTCGTTGATGCACGAGGAGAAAGCGCCCGACAAGGCGAGGGCAAAGAGGAAGTATTTCATTCGTTTCATCTTTATTATGCTATTGATAGTTGTTCTTTTTATATTATCCTGCGGGGCGGGGGTATCGCCCCCCGCCTTCGCAGTGATAATGAGTTTGGATACGTTAATTGTCGCCGCCCAGCGTTGCATCTTGAGGGATAACCGCCCAAGGCTGTACGGTGATGTCGTAAGTCATCATGGTCGTGGCGCCGATAACCGTGCTCGGATCCGTATCGTCGTCGCCGGGATAACCTAATTGGTTGATACCGTTAATCGTAACCTGATAGTAATCGTTGCGATAGACGTTATTATCCTTTGTCGGGTTCAGGAAGACGCGATAGTAGCAGTGACCGTCGTAATAGGTGGTAAACTTCAAGTTGGAAGCCGCAGCGTAGCCCTCTGCCTCGGTCTTGTCATTGAAGTAACGGTAAGTGCCGCCATCATTGAACACGAAGAGGGAGTCCATGGCTTGCGAAACATAAGCCGTCGAACTAAGCGTACTGCCGTCCCAGCTGGTAATCTCAGCCGGTTGGAAGGTAGCCATCACATAAGCAAAGGTCATCTGGCCAACTGCTTTTGTCTGATGGGTATTCTCAAACACATAAGTCGTATCGCTCACCGGGCTACTCGTGGAATTACCTACGTTTTTGTTCGGCAATAACAAGGGGAAGGTTTTGTTCACGCCATCCCAAGAGGCCTGATAGAGATTGACAAATTGGCTTTGATAGTTGGCACTGTACTCCCAGTTTGGGTCTTGGGTAACAGAAGAGAGCACTTTCGGAATCGGGTAGAAGGTGGTGTTGGCGTGTGCCATCTCGAACTTAAGCTCGGGATTTATGGTCATCCCCTGTGCCGTACGCACGTCTCCGGTGTTGGCATCAAAGTCAGCCGAAGTTTGCATGGTCACCTTGGCCACCCAGCGTTCCACTGTAACAGGTACAGAAGTCGTTCCGTCGGCCAAAATGTCGGCCGTCACATCTTGCACGTTGAACATGGGGAAGCCTCCACCGTTTCCACCATCGTAGTCGGCGAAATCGCTATAGTAATTAGGGTTACTCGTCTTCAGGGTGTCGTTGCTTATCGTAATGGACGTACCCACGCCATACGTTTTGATGGCAGTCTGCATAGCCGACGTCAGATTGAGACCCACATAGATGTGCTTCGTGCCGACCGGGGCGCCGTAGAAATTAGCCACATACGTATTAGTAGTACCCTCTGCAAGGTTTTTTACACCTGCTACGCTATTGTTGGCACCAAGGGTCCAAGTCGTATCGGCTTCGCAGCCGGCAGAACCAAAGATAAAGACGGTGATTGAATTAATCTTCAACTCTTTCGCTGTAGCGCTGCCATCGACAATAGCGCGGGTAGGTTCCCCGCCGGAGATTTTAAACTCCACCTGGCCGGTTTTAGAGGCCGAAGGCGTACCGCCGCCTTCAGGGATGACTTCGCTGGTACTGCAGGCAGTAGTCAGCAAGCCGAGGGTAGCCGAAGCCACCATCCATTTGGACATTCTGTTAATTTTGTTCATTTTTTTTGTTT
>JAISGW010000137.1 GCA_031262895.1 Tannerella sp.
CGAACTCCTGCAGGGCAAGGTGGCCGGCCTGACCATCACCACCGGCTCCGGCGACGTGACCCGCGGCGCGCAGATACGCCTGCGCGGCACTTCGACACTGATGAACGACCAGGGACCGATGATTGTCATCGACGGCATACCGGGTGGCGACCTCTCGACTGTGGCTCCCACCGACATTGAGTCGATTTCCGTCTTGAAGGACGCCTCATCGGCGGCCATTTACGGTTCCCGTGCCGCCGGCGGCGTGATATTGATTACCACCAAGCACGGCTCGGGTTCGAAGACCATGGTCAACTACAACGGCTACATCACGGCCGAAACCGTGGCCAACAAACCCGACCTCCTTAATGCCGCCGAGTGGCGCGCGGCCAACAAGGAATTGGGCAACGACATCTCGGCTTACGACGATTATAACTCCGACACCGATTGGTTCGGCGAAATGTTGCGCACCGGCTTCTCCCAGAACCATTCCATTTCCATTTCCGGGGGCAGTTCTAAAAGCAATTACCGCGCTTCCTATAATTATCTCGACCGCGAAGGCATCGCCAAGGACAACTGGATGCACCGCCACAATTTCCGCTTCCAGATTTCGCAGCGCGCCATTAACGACCGCCTGCGCATCAGCCTGACCGCTTCGGGAACGCTTTCCGACATGCGCATGCCTTTTGCCGACGACTTCATCCTTGCCTACAATGACCTGCCGGTTTACCCGGTAAAAAATCCCGACGGTAGCTGGTACACCGGCATGTACGGCAATTACGACCAAGGCAACCCGATTATGAACCAAAAGCTCAATTATAAGCTGGCCAAACGCAATCGCTTCTATGGCGCCGGCAACATCGAGTTCGACATCATCGACGGGCTTAACGTCAAGGCCTACCTTTATAAGAGTCGTTATTCTTATGATTACTCCGAATGGCACGACCCGATGACTTCGCGCGACAATCAGGTAGGCTATGCCCAGCGCAATGCCGCATCTACCGACAGGGAAGTCATGGAATGGACGGCCAATTACGACATGACCTTCAACGACAAGCACAAGGTGGAAGCCGTGGCCGGCTATTCCTGGGAGGACGACCAGTACCAGAATCAGGTCTCCGTAGCCCATAACTTCTCCATCAGCTCCTTGGGTGCCAATTCCATGCAGGTGGGCAACCTTTTGAAGGTGGGCGAAATCACTTCCTCGAAGAACGACTACAAGCTCATCTCCTTTTATGCCCGTGCCCATTACAGCTACGCCGACCGTTATATGGTCACCGCCACCGTACGTCGCGACGGCAGCTCGAAATTCGGCGCCAACCACAAATGGGGCACTTTCCCTTCTATATCGGCTGCCTGGGGCATCACGCAGGAAAGCTTCATGAAGGATGTCAAATGGGTGAACGACCTCAAACTGCGTGTCGGCTATGGTATCACGGGTAATCAGGACGGCCTGCAACCCTACAAGACCCTCGAGTTGTATCAACCTTACGGCACTTATTATGACAACGGTAGCCAGTCGGTCGCTTTCCGCATCGCCCAGAATGCCAATCCCGACTTGAAATGGGAACAGACCGGCATGTTGAACATCGGCCTTGACTTCTCCTTGTTCAACAGCCGCTTCGGAGGAACTCTTGAATGGTACAACAAGAAAACTACCGACATGATTTACCGTTATCAGGTGCCTACGCCGACTTACGTTTACGACCGTATTTATGCCAATGTGGGCGACATGTCGAACAAGGGCGTCGAACTGATGCTCAACTACGAGGTCTTCCGCACCAAGGCCTTCAACTGGACGACTACGGTCAATCTCGCGCACAACGACAATAAAATCACCAAGCTGTCGAATGCCCTTTACAAGACCGACCGCATCTATGTGGGCGATCCCTGGATACGCGGTGCTTCGGGCGTCACTTCGCACGTGGTGGAAGAGGGCTATCCCGTCGGCGAGTTCTATATGCTCAAGTGCGACGGCATAGACAAGGACGGCAAGTTCATTATGGAGGATATCAATCATGACGGGCAAATCACCGACGACGACCGTACCTACTGCGGTTCGGCGCAGCCCAAGCTCACCTTCGGATGGAACAACACCTTCAATTGGAAGAATTGGGATGCCAGCTTCTTTATCCGCGGTACCGTGGGTAATAAGGTGCTCGACAACCCGCTGGCGGCTTACGGCAACAACACTTATATCAACGGCAACAACGTCATTCAGAACAAGTACCTGCTCAAGCTGCACGAGGCTTCGCGCGTTTGCTCCTTCTACCTGGAAGACGCTTCTTTCGCCCGCTTGGATAACATGTCCATAGGCTATACCTTCAATACCAAAAAGATTTCTTGGCTGACCAAGGCCCGCATTTATGTGGCCGCCCAGAACCTCTTCGTCATCACCGGCTACGACGGCCTCGACCCCGAAGTGGAAATCTTTCGTGGCAGCGCCACTGACGACGACGCCGGCCTTTCTCCCGGTATCGAACCCCGCAACTATTTCCCCAAGGCGCGTTCTTTCACCTTTGGCGTCAATCTCTCCTTTTAAGAGTTAAGAATTGAAAGTTGAAAGTTGAAAGTGAGGGCTGATAGTTAAGACTATAAGACTATAAGACTACAAGACTATGAGACTATTAGACCATAAGACCATAAGACTATAAGACTATAAGACTAATTCCAAAGGTCTCAAAATCTCAAAATCTCAAAATCTAAAAGTCTCAAAATCTAAAGGTCTAAAAGTCTCAAGGTCTTAAAGTCTAAAAGGTCTAAAGGCCTCAAAATCTCAATTGATAATTGATAATTAATCAGATGAACAGATATAAATTTCTTGCCGTTCCGGCGGCGATAGGGCTGGCCCTTTTCCTGGGCACCGCCTGCACCGACCTTGACGAGGATGTCTACGACTCCCTGCCAGCCGATAATTTCGGCAACACCATGGTCGAAGTCAACGCCCTGATGGGCACTACCTACAATACGTTGAAGACTTACTGGTCTTCGAATTTCATGTACCTCTCGGAATGCGGCGGTTCCATGGCCGTGACGCCTACCCGCCAGGGCGGCGACTGGTATGACGGCGGGCAGTATCGCGAATTCTATGTCCATTCCTGGACTTCACAGACGAACATGATAAAGAGTTCTTGGTCGGCCGCCTCCACGGCCATCGGTACCTGCAATGCCACCATAGAGGTCTTGCAGAATTCCACCCTGCTCAGCGATGCCGAGAAAACCGAAGACGTGGCCTCCATGCGCGGCCTGCGCGATTTCTGGCTCTATGTCATGCTCGACAACTGGGGCAACGTGCCTTTGGTCACTTCTTACGAGGACAAGGAACTGCCCAAATGTGCCTCCCGCCAGGAAGTCTTCGATTTCCTTATTAAAGATGTAACGGAAATTGCCACGCAGGCGCCCGATGGTACCTATGCGAACTATGGCAAGTTCACCAAAGGTTCGGCCGAATTTCTTTTGGCCAAGCTTTACCTCAATGCCGAGGCTTGGGGCGTCAAGGTGGAGGGCGGCAATGCCTACCAGAAGTGCGTTGATGCCTGCGATAAAATCATGGCTATGGGTTATGTGCTCGAACCCGACTGGAAAACCAACTTCGGCATCAGCGACCGTTCCCGCGAAGGTATCCTGACGATTACTTTTTCTGAAAGCGACACCCAGAACCAGGACCAGCTCATGCTGCGTACGCTCCACTATCAGGATAATTATTCCGACGGAGCCAGCTATAGCGCTTGGAACGGCATCTGCGCCCAGCCGGGCTACGTGCAACTGTTCGACACGCTGGACCCCCGTTATGCGGCGACCTTCCGCATAGGTCTCAGACGCAATAAGGCTACGGGCGACACGCTGTACACGCAATACGGCGCCCCGCTGATTTATACGGTCGACTTCTCCATCATCCCCGGCACCGAACGTGACGGGACACCCTGGGGCGACGTCGTTCAGGAAGCCGGCGCCCGTTGCCAGAAGTGGCCGTACAGCACGACCCTGACCAGCGCGATGGGCAACCATTTCCATATCTTCCGCTATTCGGACGTCTACCTTACCAAGGCCGAAGCCCTGCTCCGCTCCGGCGGCGATGTGGCCGAAGCCACCAAGCTGGTTAATGCCATCCGCGAACGCGCCTGGGGCGACGACACGCACGATTACCAGACGGTCACGCTCAAGGAAGTGCAGCTCGAACGCAAGTTCGAATTTGCCTGGGAAGCCTGGTCGCGGCAGGACGACATCCGTTTCGGCACCTTCGACCAGGCCGAATGGCCAGGCTCCAATTGTACCCGCATAGCCGATACCGACGGGCACCTGAAACTCTACCCCATCTCGCAAGATGCCTGGCAAACCAACCAGAACCTCGTGCAAAATCCGGGATATGCCGCATTTAATTAGCATACGCCGATAGGAAAGGATTTGGGGCTTTGGCCCCAGCCTTTCCTTTTTGCAAAAATAACCTGTGATGAAAACAAAAGTTTACTTCTGTATTTTGGCGGCGCTGTCATTAGCCGCCTGTCGGGGCGTGGATAGTGAAGAAGCCGAACGCCTCAGCCTCGTCCCGGAAAATCTTTCGGAAATAGAAACCGCTTTCCCCGGGCAATTGTTGCTCTCGCGGGATTACCTCCTTTGGACGGATCCTTTCCATGCCGATAACTATGTCCATATTGTCGGGAAGGCCTCTAAAAAGGAATTGGGCAAAATGCTGCCTGTCGGCCAAGGCCCCGACGAGATGATGCACCCCGACGTGGCTGTCTTGCCCGGCAATTGCTTGCTGGCTTACGAAGTCGGCGGCAGCAAATGCTTCAAACTTTCCGTCGACAGCGCCCTTGCGGGAAAAAACGACATCCTCGAACGGATGGAAAACCCGCATAACATGGCCACGCGGATTGTGCCTGTCGTTGACAGCACCTACATTTACTGCGACCTTGACAAGCCTTCCCCCTTTGTTTACGCGGACGGCTTGAGGGACAGCTTACAAGCTTTCGGCTCCTTCCCCTTCAAGGGGGAAATTACGAACCGATGGGCTGTTTTCCAAGGTGCGGCCGCCTATAATCCCGCCCGCAGGACTTTTGTCTACGCCATGTTCGCTCTGCCTTATATGGCTGCTTATGTCTTAAACACGGAAGGAAAATTTGAAATATCGAAAAGCCGTTTGCCTAAGACAGGCTACCGGGTCGTGGACGGGAAGTTCAAGTACGACGGTCCGCAAGCCGGCGTGCGCGAGCTGGCGTTGACGAAGGATTATGTCGTCACCATCGAAAGGGATCGCCTGCATGACGCCACCGACGAGAAGCGTGTCGGCCGCAACTTGAAGAAACTCCCGCATACGGTCTTTGTTTACGATTACAAACTGAAGCTTCTGAAGATTATTGATTTGGGTGTTCCCTTGATACGGCTGGCTTCCAACCTTGATAACAACGACCTTTATTTTATCTGCGTCAATCCGGAATACGAGATAGCCAAGGTTTCGTTGAAATAACCTACGGTCTCGCGACAGACTCGCGAATTCGCAAAAACAATGTAATGTCTTGCGGAAGAATTTCAACGTCTTGCGGCGAAAATTTAACGTCTTGACAAATTGTTCTCGCGAGTCCATTTCAACAAGACGTTACTTTTTTCCCATTGTGAGCCAGAGCTTTGCCATTTTGTCATTGGCAATTCTTCTCATTTGTCAGGTCTTGTCCGATACTTTTTGGAGGGGGCTTGTCTTTCCGGTACTTTTCATACCGCAAAAATAACAAAAAGTTACGATTGGGGAGATATGAGACTACCGCAGAACTCATAACTAATGCTTAAGTTTGTCCGCTAAAATTGAAAGGATAAAGATTATGTTTGCAGGAATAGTAGAAGAGGCCGCCCTCGTGGTGGGCATAGTACAAGACAAGGGCAACATACACCTGACTTTGGCCTGCAGTTTCGCCGACGAGTTGAAAATCGACCAGAGCGTGGCGCACAACGGCGTCTGCCTGACGGTGGTGCGCAAGGAGGGCGGGACTTACACGGTCACGGCCGTCCGTGAAACGCTGGAACGTTCGAACCTCGGCCTGCTGAAGCCGGGCGACCGCGTCAACTTGGAGCGCAGCATGTTGATGAACGGGCGCTTGGACGGGCACCTTGTGCAGGGGCACGTGGACCAGACGGCCACCTGCACCGACGTGAGGGAAGCCGGGGGCAGTTGGTATTACAGCTTTGCCTATACCAGTAAGCCGGAGATGGCGCGCCAAGGCTATGTTACGGTGGAGAAAGGCTCGGTCTGCGTGAACGGTGTGAGCCTGACGGTGTGCAACAGCAGGGTCGACGGCTTCGAGGTAGCCATCATCCCTTACACCCATGAGCATACTAATTTCGGCGACATCCGGAAGGGGACGGTCGTTAACTTGGAGTTCGACATCGTGGGGAAGTACATCAGCCGCCTGATGCAATGCGACGCCCCCGCTGCGGCGGATTTCTTCCGCGCCTCGGACAAAGTGGAATAAAAATCAAAAAGAAAAAAGTGCAGCAGGCCTGTAAGCCGGGTTCTGTGTCTCCGCCCCTTAGGGGGCGGGGTGCCTGCCATTTATCTCGACTTGCCGTTGCCGGCAAGCTCCAGCGGTCTACCCCCCGGCATTGGACGGGCCGTCCTTCAGCGCCGGTGTACATGACCTTGCAACCCATAAGGCGTACGGCAGGCCGCATTGCTGCGGCCCCCGGTAAGCTCTTGCCTCACCTTTTCACCCTTGCCCTTTCGGGCGGTTATTTTCTGTTACGCTGCTCTGCCCTTGCGGACAGCTTCCCGTTAGGAAATATGGCGCCCTTTGTTGCCCGGACTTTCCTCCCGGCCCTTTGCGGGCCGAGCGGCAGGCCGGCCTGCTGCACTCGGCCGCAAAGGTAAGGGATTTTGGGCTTTATTCAAGCTCAAGGAGTTCGCGGGCGTAACGGACGCAGGTCTTCACCTCCTTGACGGCATTGGACCAAGGCTTGATGTCGTACTCCAGTTCTACGTCGCAGAAAATGGGGTATTTCTCGTCGCGAATCAGGTGCAGCACTTCTTCGAGGGGCATCTGGCCTTGCCCCCACACCTGGTTGGTGTTGGGCGTCGGCTGTGTGTCGGGGCCGGTTTTGTCCTTGATATGAATGCTGACAATGCGGTCGTGGTACTTGCGTATCATGTCGCAGGGGTTCTTGCCGGTAGAGCCGAAATAGTGGCCGGAGTCGAAGTTGGCCATCACCTTTTTGGACATGGCGAAGAAGGGGTCGTAGCTGAACCCGGGCTGGGCGAATTGCATGTGCGTGTGGAAGATGGCGTACATGTCGTGTTTCTCGGCGAAGGGATAGAGGCGCTTGACGTTGGCTTCGGTCAGCTCGTCGGTCACGCCGAGGGCGCCGAGGCGCTTGGCCACGTTGAAGGCATAGTCTATTTCCTTGTCGTTCTTCCAGCTGCCAGGCGAGAACTTGACGAAGTGCGCCTTGATGCCGGCCTGGTGGAGCAG
>JAISGW010000145.1 GCA_031262895.1 Tannerella sp.
ATTTTCAACTTTCAACTTTCAATTAAAATAAGTTTTATATGAAGGTTCTATTGTATTTATGCGCCACGACCACGCTGCTTTTATGCGGCTGCAAATCGTCCCAAAACGCCTCGTCGGCCTTCTCCCCTTTGGACGGCGAATGGGAAATCCTCTCTTTGAAAGACTGCCCCCTGCAAGCAGGCCGGCAGCAACCTACCGTACGCTTCGACGCGCACCAGGGCCGCGTATCGGCCTATGCCGGCTGCAACCGCATGAGCGGCCGTTTGGTTAAAGCCAAAAAAGGCAGCCTGCAAATTCAAGGGATGGCCTCCACGCGCATGGCCTGCATGGACATGCGGGCGGAAGACGCCCTCTCCAAGGTCTTGAGCCAAGCGGCCTCTTACCGCATAGGCAAAGACGGACAGCTCCTCGTCTACGACGGGGAAAAGCAGGAACTCCTCTCCGCCAAGCGGAAAGGAGAATAAAAAAGGCGGCTCTTAAGAGCCGCCTTTTTTATTCTTTCTACCTATCTCTTCATTCCACTTCAATGACGAGGTAACGTCCAAGGCTCCAGAACGACTTATAATCCGATATATGGAAAATGAGGTTGCCGTCGGCGTCCTTGTTGAAGGTGTAAGAACCGGCCGGATGGTTGGAAAGGAGCTTAGCCTTACCCGTATAGAGGTTGATGTCCTTCAAGTCGCGGATATCTACAGGGATAAAGTAATCGCGGTTGAAATCGCCCTTCAAGACTTTAGACTTGGCAAAGATTCCACCGCCGGTCAAGATTTTCTGGTCTTTCAGTTCCTTCGAGGTGCCGAAGCAGTAATAGCCGCGGTTCAAGGCCTTGTCTTGCGTGGCAAGGGTCTTCTTTTGCGATTCGTTGGTGGTGGAGAGGTCTTCCACGTCATCTTTCAGGGAAGCCACTTCCTTGTCTAATTCGTCTATGTGCAGGTTTTTCTTGGACAGTTCCTGCTGCAGGCTGACGACTAAGGCGGCCTTCTGATCCAACTCGGCGCTGATGCGGACGATGGTCTTCTGCAAGGCGGCCGAGCGGATGTTGCTGTTCTTGAGCTGGGTTTGCAACTGGTCCAGCTGTTCCTTGTTCTTCTTCAGCGTTTCGCTGATAAGCATCATGTCGCCCTTGATGCGGTCGCGGGTGGAGGGCGTCAGTTCGACGCCGGAGCTTTGCTGGATGTTCAGGTAATTTTCGGCGTCGCGCATGGACTGGAAATTCGTCTCGATGTCGTTCAACAGCGAGAGCATGTCGTTCATTTGCGTCTCGTACTTCTGGTTTTCGGTGCGGATGGAGTCGTTTTGCGCCTTCAGTTGCAAGTATTCCTTGGAATTTTGTACGCAAGAAGTAGCCAGCAGGCAAAGGCCTGCCATAAAAATCAGTTCCTTTTTCATTTTCATATCCTATTTTAGAGGTTCATATCCGGCGATAACGAGGACGATTTCGCCTTTAGCTTCAGTTTCGGTGAAATGTGCGGCCAGCTCGTCAAGCGAGCCGCGCAAGGTTTCTTCGTGCAGCTTGCTGATTTCCCTCGACACGGAAGCCTTGCGGTCACCGCCGAGGTATTCGGCCAGTTGCAGCAGCGTTTTTTGCAGGCGGAAAGGCGACTCATACAAGATGAGCGTACGTTCCTCTTCGGCCAGCTGCTTGAGGCGGGTCTGCCGTCCCTTCTTCTGCGGGAGGAAGCCCTCAAAGCAGAAGCGGTCGGAAGGCAGGCCGGAATCGACTAAGGCCGGCACGAAAGCCGTGGCTCCCGGCAGACATTCCACTGCCGCACCCTGGCGCAGGCATTCGCGCACCAGCAGGAAGCCGGGGTCGGAGATGGAAGGGGTCCCCGCGTCGGAAACCAGCGCCAGCGTCTCGCCTGCCGCAACACGGGCGGCCAACTGCTCCACCGTACGGTGTTCGTTGAACTTGTGGTGCGACTGCATCTTGTTATGTATGTCGTAATGCTTGAGCAGGATGCTGGTCGTGCGGGTGTCTTCGGCCAAAATCAGGTCGGCTTCCTTCAGGACGCGCACCGCCCGGAAACTCATGTCTTCCAGATTACCCACGGGAGTGGGCACGAGAAACAACTTGCCCATTCGTTATTACGCTTTATGAGAAAAACGGTCGTTCAGGCTGGTAGCCTTCCAACGGTCGGAAAGGCTTTTGCGCCCCAAGACATCATTGAGCGAACGGGGAGCTTCTACTTTCTTTTCTTCCGTAGAGGCCGAAGCTTCCGGGATTTCTTCCGCCTGCGGGGCCTCAACGGCCGGGCCTGCGAGCGGCTCTTCTTCCTGTGGTACCTCGGCTTGGACGGCGGCTTGCGGGGCAAGGGGAGCCGCTACGGGCTGCGGCGAAAGAAGGGTATCGATGGCCTGACGATAGGCTTCCATCTGTCCATGGAGCGCCTCTATCTGCTCGCCTTCCAAAGTCTGCAAGCCCCTCAACAAGCGATGCGCCAAGTCGAAGCAGCGGCTAAAGAAGGCGACAGGATAAACCTCCTGTGGGGCTATGCCCGAAAGCAATTGGTCCAAGGCCTTCAAATCGGCCAACAAATCTTGTATCCTTGCTTGGTTGTCCATTGCGCTTTTTTGTTGTCATTCTTAATAAAAACGCGGCAAAGGTACAAATTCAAATGAATAGATTGCTCAGGAATCCGCCGTATGGGTAAAGGAATCCCTGTCCAAGCCGAACTTCTCTTCAGAGCGGCAATTCCCTTGGGGTTCCACATGGACGACGATGTCGTAAACATTCTCTATCGAAGCCTTGATGCTGTGCTCCACGGCGTCGGCTATGGCGTGGGCCTCGTTAAGGGTGATGGAACCGTTGACCTCCACGTCCAAATCTATCATGTACAGGTTGCCTATCATGCGGCTGCGGACACGGTGCGGATGCGAGGCGCCCGGTACCCGGTCCACGGCCTCGAAAATCTGGTTGTAAACGCCCACGTCTTTGACGCCGTCCATCAGCTCCACGTTCGCTTCCATGAAGACGCTGACGGAAGTGCGTATGATAAGGAGGCTGACCAAAAGCCCCGTGACGGCATCGAGCAGGGGCATCCGCAGGATGAAGGTGAAGAACAGGCCCAAAAGAACGCTGCAGGAGGTGAGCACGTCGTTACGCATGTTCTTGGCGTTGGC
>JAISGW010000162.1 GCA_031262895.1 Tannerella sp.
GCCTCCTGCTCGGCTTTGCTCAGGGAGTAAAAGTTCATCTTGCGCCGCGCCTCCTGAAGGCCGGGCGTCGTCGTGTCGGGGCGTATCTTCTCCGTCTTGAGGAACTCTATCCACTCCTCTAACGGCGTAGTCGCCACCTTGTTGAACTCGTCCACGCGGATGAGGTAGTATTCCGGGAAAATCTCCGAGGGCAGGCGCGGCACCAGTGCTTTCTTTTCCTTTTCACTGATGCGCAGCTCGTCGCCCGTATGCACTCCCACGAAGGTGGTCTGCCCGTGGTAAAGGTAATCGGCCCCTTGCCCCAGCGAGAAATACAGGATGCAAATGGAGTAGACCTTCTTCACTTTTCCGTAACTCTCCCCAAGGTCGATATGCTCGGTGATGGCCTTGGCGACGCCGAAGAGGAGCCGCTCAATGAAATAAAGTTCCCAGTTGCTCTGTATTTCTACCAGGATGATTTCGCCCTCGGCATTGCGCGCCTTGATGTCCACGCGGTTGAACTTGTCCTTCATGTGGAGCTGGTTGCTCTCGCTCTCCAATATCTCGACGATGTGCACGGGATGTTCCCCGTCGCCGAGGAGCACGGTGAGCAGGCCTTCGAGCACGCCGAAGTTGGCCTTGTCGCGCAGCAGCCGTTTGGCCGCCCAGTCGAAGCGGATGAAGCGCTCCGGCTCTTTCTTCTTGTCCTGTTTCTTTTCCATATACTGTTTGTCTTTGGTGTTTAACGCTGCAAATGTGATAACAAATTATGAATTATCAGTTATTGAGATCGCTGGTTGTGGCTTTCTATCGCTTGGAAATGTCCTCAAGACTTCTGATTGTGACTTCCGACCGTTCGGAAATGCTCCCAAGACTTCCGGTTGTGACTTCCGGCCGTTTGGAAATGCCCTCAAGACTTCCGGTTGCGACTTCCGACCGTTTGGAAACGCCCTCAAGACTTCTGATTGCGGCTTCCGGCCATTCGGGAATGTCCTCAAGACTTCTGATTGTGGCTTCCGACCGATTTTTCCCCCTCTCCCAAGGAGAGGGGGCAGGGGGTGAGGCCGGTAGGTGAGGCTTTATGAGCGCGGCTTGTACGCCTTTATCTCTGCCACCGTTTTGCCCTCGTGGATGGTGCCGGTAAAATCTGTATCCTTGTTGATAAGGCTCAAGGAAAAATCCACTTGCTTCAGGTTCGCTCCTTTCAGGTTCGCCCCTTCCAAGTTTGCCCTTTGCAGCTCAGCATTGGATAAATCCGTCTTAGAAAGGTCAGCCCCGGACAGGTTCGCCATGGGTAGGCGTGCTTCGGACAAATTCGCATTACACAGAACCGCGTCTTTTAAGTTCGCACTCGGTAGCTGCGCTCTGCACAGGTCCGCCTCTGACAATCGCGTCCTGCTTAGATCCGCATCTTGCAGACTTGCCAATAGAAGATATGCCCCGCGCAAGTTCGCTCTGTGCAGGTTCACTCCGTTTAGATATGCCCCGCGAAGACTCGCATTGGGCAGCTCTGCCTCTCGCAGGTCCGCCTTAGACAAAACCGCCTTAGGCAAAACCGCTCCAACCAGATCTAAGCCACTTAAACATGTCCACTTCAAATCTGTTTGAGTCCCTTTATACACTGTATAATCAGGTTCTTTGAAAAGCACATTGACAATACTTTGGAAAACAATGTCCGGTTTCTTCCTTTTTAATGCCTTTGTTTTCTCATCCGATGCCTCCTCCTTTTCTCCGTCTTTTACAACTTCGCTGTTTTCCCGAAGGAAGGCGCAAAGTATATTTTTCACGACGGTAACATAGCCTTTTTGTTCCGACTGGCTGGCCTCCACGGCTACCTGATGCAGGGCGTACACGCCGGCCAATATGGAACTCGTATTCTCGCTGCCCAACAGCATGGAAGCATCCTTGAAGCGTGTATCAAGCTGGCCTTTGGCCTGTATCCTGTTGCTTTCATCTTGTAAGTCAATACGCTTATCCGTGGCGAACAATTGTCTCAGTAAGATAATACCACCTGCCGCTACGCCGAAGTAGGTGATGATTTCAGAAGGGGAAATATTTCTATATCCAAATAGGAAGTGTACGAATGAGGATTTAGAGAAAAAAGATGCCAGCACAATGCCGAAAAGGGCTACAATTATAGCCAGTGTCTCTAATAGATGGTTCTTTATCCAATTCCACAGAGCCTTCATTTTAAACAGAACCTTCTTTATAAGTTGGATGTCTTTCATTGCTTCTCATTTAAATAATCCACTGCAAAATTAGAACAATTCCATAGTCGTTGCAAAAGTTGAGGGGCAGCACCTTCGGCCATTTTGTCTTCGGCTTATTGCTTCGCTAAAGCGAGTGGGGAATAGAAAGTTTTGACGGTGCTCGTAACTTTGCTACTTTTGTGTCTTGAAAGGGCGCAGGCATTCAAATAAATTTCCCTTTATGTCAAGAAACAAAAGTAAAAACAAGGCGGGCAAGGAAGCCCCCAAGGGCACAGGCCGCCGGATGAAGAAACAGCAACTGGCGCAAGCCGTCGTCAACGCCTTCCAAGCCGCCCCCCGCGAGCTTTTCAATTACAAGCAGATTAGCAAGCAAATCGGTATAGAAAGTCAAGCCCAGAAGCTCTTGGTTGTGGACCTCCTTTACGAGCTGGCCGCCGACGACTTCATCACCGAGGTCGACCGCGGCCGTTACCGTCTGAACCTCCTCGGTACCCAGGCCACCGGCATTTTCCAACGTCGCAGCAACGGAAAGAATTCCTTCCTGCCGGAAGACGGCGGTACGGCGGTCTTTGTGGCCGAACGCAATTCCGGACATGCCATGGATGGTGACAAGGTACGCGTCCAACTGCTGGCCAAACGCAAGGGGGCGGCGGCCGAGGCGGAAGTCGTGGAAATCCTCGAAAGGGTGGAGCGCACTTACATCGGCAAATTGCAGGTAGCCAAAACTTATGCCTTCTTGGTGACGGAAGACAAGACGCTGGCCAACGATATTTTCATCTCCCGTGACAAGCTGCACGGCGGGAAAAACGGCGAGAAGGCCGTCGTCCGCATCACCGAATGGCCGAAAGATGCCAAGAACCCCTTCGGCGAAGTCATTGATGTCTTAGGACAAGCCGGAAAGAACACGACCGAGATGCACGCCATACTGGCCGAATTCGGCCTGCCGTACAAATATCCCGCTTCGGTGGAGAAGGCCGCCGAGCGCATCCCCGAAACCGTTCCGAAGGAAGAAATCGCCAAGCGGGAAGACTTCCGCGACGTTTGCACTTTCACCATAGACCCCAAGGACGCCAAGGATTTCGACGACGCCCTTTCGGCCCGCCGACTGAAGAACGGGAATTGGGAAGTGGGCGTGCATATTGCCGACGTGACGTATTACGTCAAGCCCGACAGCGTCATCGAACGCGAAGCCCAGCAGCGCGCCACCTCCGTTTACTTGGTCGACCGGACTATCCCCATGCTGCCCGAACGCCTCTCCAACGGTATCTGTTCCCTGCGTCCCGACGAGGAGAAGCTCTGCTTCTCCGTCATCTTCGAACTCGACGCCAACGCCGAGGTGAAGGCCTCGCACATTTGCCGCACCCTCATCCGCAGCAACCGCCGCTTCACTTACGAGGAGGCCCAGCAAGTCATAGAGACGGGCAAAGGTGACTGCTGCAAGGAGATTCTCGCCCTTGACACCCTGGCCAAGAAACTTCGCGCCCGCCGCTTCCGCAACGGGGCCATCAACTTCGACCGTTACGAGGTGAAGTTCGAAATCGACGAACAGGGCCGCCCGCTCAGCGTTTATTTTAAGGAATCGACCGATGCCAACAAGCTCATTGAAGAGTTCATGCTGCTGGCCAACCGTACTGTAGCCGAGTTCGTCGGCCGGCCGCCCAAAGGGAAGAAGCCGAAGACCTTCGTCTACCGTATCCACGAGCAGCCCAATCCCGAAAAGCTGGAAAACTTCGCCACCTTCATCCGCCGCTTCGGCTATAAAATGAAGGCCGAGGGCAGCGGACAGGACATTTCCAAGAGCATCAACAAGCTGCTCGACAACGCCAAGGGAAAGCCGGAAGAGAACTTGGTCGAGACTTTGGCCATTCGTTCCATGCAAAAGGCCCGCTACACTACCGACAACCTCGGCCATTACGGGCTGGCTTTTGATTTCTATACGCATTTCACCTCGCCCATACGGCGTTATCCCGATATGATGGTGCACCGCCTTTTGGAACGTTACCTTGCCGGCGGCCGCAGCGCACAAAAGGAGAAATACGAAGAGCTTTGCCGGCACAGCTCACAGATGGAACAACTGGCCGCCAATGCCGAAAGGGCTTCCATCAAATACAAGCAGGTGGAGTATATGGGGCAACGCTTAGGACAAACTTATGACGGGGTCATTTCAGGCGTCACCGAATGGGGCCTTTACGTGGAAATCAACGAGAACAAATGCGAGGGCTTGGTGCCTATCCGCGATTTGCAGGACGACTATTACGAGTTTGACGAGAAGAATTACTGCCTGATGGGCCGCCGCAGCCACCGTCAGTTCCGTCTCGGCGACCCGATACGCATACAGGTGGCCAACGCCAACCTCGAACGCAAACAACTTGATTTTACTTTAGCCGGGGCATAACCCTTCTTTAAGGACGCAGAATGAACGAGACGATACTGAACGGGCTGCTCAACCTCTTCGCCCTTTTTGCGTCCATTGTCCGTATCGACAAGGAGCGCGCCGTGCGTACCGTGCACAATTACCTGGGCAGCCACTTCGGCGTCCGCTCGCAGCACGAGTATATCGAGTTATACAAGGAATTGCGCGGCTTGTACGACGACACCTTTTATGCCGTCGACAAACACAAGGTAGCGGGTAACATCTGCCGGCAGATGAAGGCCAAGCTGACTCAGGAGGAACAGCTTCTCCTTTTGGTGCGCTTCCTGGAGTTTGCCTCGCAGGGCACCGGCGAGTTTGAGAAGCAACTGTCGCTATTCCGCTCCGTGGCCGAAGTCTTCAATATCCCCGAGGGGGAATTTGCCGATGCGCTGGCTTTCGTCACGGGAAAAGGTGCTTCGCCCCATCTGCTGTATATCCTTTCCCCCGACGCCACCCGGCCGGAGCAGGCCGCTATCCTTCGCGAGGGGATGGAGGGTGAGATCAGGGTCTGGTACGTGGAACGTTTCGACCTGCGCCTCTTCACTTACGAAGGGAAGGGCACGGTCTTCCTGAATAATATCCCCGTCACGCCGGGCATCTTCTACAATTGGCAGCACAGCAGTGTGGTGAAGGGGCCGCGTTTCCATCCGGTTTATTTCTCCGACCTCACAGCACTCCTGCAGGGCGAGGCCTCGCAGGAGGCCATTCGTCTTTGCGGGCGCCACGTAAACTTCAGCTATTCCAACAGTCCGGCCGGTCTGCATGATTTTTCCTTCGACCTTGCCTCCGGGCAATTCGTGGCCCTCATGGGCGGCTCGGGCGTGGGCAAGTCCACACTCATGGGGCTGCTCAACGGCAGCATTATCCCCGACTCGGGCAGCATCACGGCCAACGGCCACCCCATCGGCTCGGCCGAAGCCCGCCTGCTGCTCGGTTTTGTCCCGCAAGACGATTTGCTGGTCGCGGAATTGAGCGTGTACGATAACCTCCGCTTTACGGCCCGTCTCTGCTTCGACGGCATTGCCGGGGAGGAACTGGCCCGCCGCGTCGACACGACCTTGCGGGAATTGGACTTGTACGAAATCAAGGACCTGCCTGTCGGCTCGCCCTTGGACAAGACTATCAGCGGCGGCCAACGCAAACGCCTTAATATCGCGCTCGAACTGATACGCGAACCGGCCATCCTCTATCTTGACGAGCCGACTTCCGGACTTTCTTCCAGCGATTCGGAAAGGGTGATGATGCTGCTCAAGGAACAAACCCACAAGGGAAAACTTATCGTTGCGAACATACACCAGCCTTCTTCGGAAATCTACAAGCTTTTCGACCGCCTCTGGCTACTTGACAAGGGCGGCTATCCCATTTACGACGGCAACCCGATGGAAGCCATCACCTATTTCAAGCAGGCTGCCCGTTATACCGACCCCGACCTCAGCGTCTGCGCCACCTGCGGCAATGCTACTCCCGAACTGATTCTTGACATCGTGGACTCCGAACGCATAGACGATTCGGGCAAGCCGACGGGTATCCGCAAATTCAGCCCGGAGGATTGGAACGCTCTGTATTTGCAGTTACGTCCTCCGCTGGAGCAGCCGAAGCCGGAGCCGCTCCCCCCGAACCGGCAGAAGCGCCCGCCCTTTTTCAAGCAGGCCTCCGTTTTCTTCGAACGTAATGTCCGCACGAAATTGCCGAATCGCCAATATCTGCTGATAGCCCTGCTTGAAGCGCCTCTGCTGGCTCTTATCGTGGCCTGGCTCACGCGCTATGTGCCCGATGAGGGCGGCTATTCGCTGTTCCGCAACAAGAATTTTGTTTCCTATATTTTCATGTCGGTCATCGTGGTTACTTTCATCGGTCTGAGCGTAAGTGCCGAGGAGATACTGCGTGACCGGGCCGTGCTCAAGCGGGAACGTTTCCTCCGTCTCAGCCGAAAGGCTTACCTGAGTGCCAAGATGGCTTACCTCTTCCTGCTTTCCGGTTTCGAGACTTTGACCTACGTGGTCGTAGGCAACGGCCTGATGGGCGTGGGGCACGAGATGTTTTTCCCTTGGTGGGCCTTGCTTTGGCTGACCGCTTTCCTGGCCAACCTCACCGGCCTCTGGCTTTCACAAACGCTGCGCTCCTTAGTGGCCGTTTATATCTCCATCCCGCTGCTCTTGATTCCGCAAATCCTGCTCTGTGGCTTAGTCATTCCCTTTGAAGACCTGAGCACGGGAAGTGACAAGCCTTACGTGCCACTGATAGGGGAAGTCATCCCCTCGCGCTGGTCCTTCGAAGCCCTGGCCGTGGAACAATACACCGGCAATGCCTATGAGCGCGCCTTCTTCCCCGTGGAGCGGGAGAAGTTTCTCGCCCAGTATTATAAGGATGTCGAATTGCCGGAACTGCGCGCTTTCGCCCTTGACAGTGGCGCCCGTGTCCGGCGTACCTTATACAATGAATTGCCGGTCTTGGCCGAAGCCGCCCGTATGGCTCCCTATCGGGCGGGGAAAGATTCCATAGACAAATTCTTCGACCGTGCCGACTCTTTGCTGCGTCTTCGCACAAACGATTATACGGCCTATCTGGAACAGCTGCGCAGGCAGCGCCTTGGCAGTTTGGGTGCCAAAGGCGTAAACGCGTTGAAGATGCACCACAGGAACGAAGCGCTCGGCGACCTGCTTACGGGCGCCGGAGAAGACCGCCTCTTTCGCTGGAAAGGTGCGCACCTCTATCCAGCCGTCGGCAAGGTTTATTTCGAACCCGAGAACGCCTGGGGCAGGGCGCCTTTTTATAGCGGCGAGAAACAATGGGGTGGCTTGCGCCTCTCTACCTTCTTTTTCAATAGCCTTGTCCTGCTTTTTTTTGCGGTGATAGCGATTATCTTTATCTTTGCCGAAATTCCTAAGCGCTTTTTAGGGGAAGATAACAAATACTGACACGGGAACTGACAGAAAACAAATATTTATAATATTCTTAATAAGACAATCATGAAAAAGAACGCAGTCTACCTGCTCATGGCAGGCGTATTAATGGTGGGCATGGCTGCCTGCGGCGGAAAAAAAGCGAACGAAAACAAGCAAGAAGCCGCCCGCGAAAAAGCTGCTGCCGAAGCAGGCATTCCTTCCAAGAATTTGCTTACGGCAGAAATCAAAGAGGAGACCTTGAGCTACCTCCACGACATGCCGGCTTCCGAACTCCCGTACCGTTTGGCCAACGGGCAAGTCAAAATAGGTGTGGGCAACCTTTCTTATATGCTGCCTGTTCAAAAGGCGGACGAATTGACGACACCGGCTCAAAAAGCGCGGGCTTGCGGCATTTACCTGAGCGATTATGTCGTGCTGAAAACTTTGGGGCAACCTGGGACCGAACTGGAAAAGGTTTTGGGCAAGCTCACACAAGACCTCGACGTCACCTTCGTGCTGAACATCGTCCATGAGAGCCTGCCGCCTGCCGGTACGGGCGACGATTTCGGCCGTGCCCTCCAAGCCCAGGAAAAGCAAATCATGGATCAGATGGAAGCCAATAATAAAGTGGATATGGAAATCGAACTCCTTGGCGGTATGGCTGCCGAATCGGCTTGCTTCTATGCCAATCCCTCGTTAGTAGTCAAAGGCGACGCCACTTGGGCCGGCCTTTCCGATAACATGCTCAAACGCTTGGGTATCCTTCAACAAATCATCTCTGACCTTTCCAATTACTATCCCGACTTGAAGCAATTGGGTGAGGTTTTGTCTCCCCTGAAAGGTAAAATCGGCGGCGTGACGGAAACCCGGGCGGCAAAAGCCGACATCCTGTCCATAAGGAATGCTTTGCTGAAATAGAGACGTACTACTTCTATATATCATCCGAAAAAGAAAAGACAATTGAAGGGGGAGGACGAAAGCCTTCCCCCTTTCCTTATTATATAAATATGATGAAGCTATCCTTATTGGGACTCGGTCTGCTCTTGGCCGTGCATGCCACGGGGCAGGAAGCACCCGCAGTGGACGGTTATCCCATCGCTAACTTTGCCTTGACCGTTAACGCTTCGGCTACGGGCGACTTCTTCGGGCGTATCTATCGGAATCCCGGTAAACTGGGCGAATGGCTTTCCGACGAAGGGAACCTTTCCTTTTCCCTTGAACGCGATGGGCGTAGCTGCTGTTTCTCCGACTTCCGGCGAAAAACAGTGCGGCGACGTTTCCCCTTTGTGGAAAACGACTATGCGGACGCTCCGCTGGACAAAGGGCTTAGCCTGCGTATGGAAGCCTTTTGCCCCTTAGCGACCAACGACCTCCGGACGAGCGCCTTGCCCGTCCTGCTCTGCGAGCTGTCTTGTACGAACAGCCGTTCGGCGACGGATTCCTTTACCTTGGTCGTCCGCCCCGCCAAAGCAGGAACCTTCTTCCACGGAGGTGGTTTGAGCGGCCTGGAAGGAAAAGACTGCCGCCTCAGTTGCGACGCCGAAGGGCGGAGCGACGAGAAAGGAACGCTGCTGATTCCTGTCCGCCTCAAGGCAAAAGAAACGACGCGCCTGCGTTTAGTACTCTCTTTTTATGACAAGGACTGGCTGTCGGCGGCCGATTTTAAGGACGCGGCGGAAATAAACGCTTACGCCCGTCGCCTTTGGGACGTCCTCCGCGAAAAGACGCTGTCTCTGAGCGAGGCGCTCCCGAAAACGGGTGACCCGCAATTAGACGCCGACCTGCGCTGGTATCTTGTTCCGGCCGTCTCGCTGACCAAGTGCACCCGACGGGGGGAAGTGCTCACCATGGGTTATTGTGAGTTGAACCAACGTGACAGCTATTGGACTTCCTGGTTCCATCTCGTCTTTTTCAAGGATGCCGAGCGTCTCATGCTCCGCGAAAGCCTGGCGGCGGAGAAGCCTTCGGGCAAGATACCGACTACCATCCTCCCGCTCATCGAACGGAACGACGACATAGACATCAATGCCTTCTTCTTGCTCCGGGAAGCCCGCTATTTCCTGTATTACCACGACTTGACCGTCCTGCGCGCCGACTGGTCGGGCATGAAGAACGCCATGGACTGGCTCCTTTCACGCGACACTTCCGGAAAGGGCTTGCCTGAACAGGTCTCTTTCTGGGGCGATTGGAAAGATGTCAAAGGCGTTGAGGGGCGCCGTTACTCGCCTTTCTCCGCTTTGGTTTATTTGGGCGCCCTCAAACAGATGGTTTCCTTGGCGGGTGTGCTGGGCGACAAGCCGGCTGTCGCACGTTATCAGGCCGCCTATCAGAAGGGATACGACTTCCTCAATCTCCCGACGGAACAGGGCGGATTGTGGAACGGGAATTACTACTGCCAGATTTGGCGCGACGGCAGCGTCAACCAACATATTCTGGAAGACCAGACCATAGGCATCTTCTTGGGCGTCGTTGCGCCCGAGCGGGCGGAGAAGATTATCGCCACCCTTGATAAGCACAACCGGACTCCTTACGGTATCTGCGAAACCTTTCCTTATTATCCCGCTTCCTTCGGTTATCCGCCGGGACGCTATCACAACGGCGGCGTATGGCCCTGGGTGAATTTCATGGATGCCTGGGCGCGCCTGCGCATGGGCCATAAGGCCGAAGCCATCGCCTTAGTCAAGCAGGTGGCCAAAGCCGACCTTTACGATTCGGGCGACTACTCGCCCAACGAATACTTGGACAGCCGTACGGGGAAGAATCTCGGCTTCCAGCTCCAGGGTTGGAATGCGGCCCTCTTCGGCTTTACCTACTTCGGGCTGCTTCATCCGCAAGTCTTGTATTAGGCTTTCAGCCGGACGAGATAGAGTTCCTGCCCCTTGCAAAAATAACAGGACGAACCTTCAGCATTTGCCGGACGCAAGGTGTGTATGTGTCCCGTATGATAGAAGTCGTCATCGAAACCTTCGGCCAGATTCCATGAGCGTCCCGAACGGGAATCGAAACAAAAGAAATAGGAAGGTGCCGAAGCCATCCAATACCGTTTGCCCAAGCGGAGGGGAGAGACGGGGATGCCTTCGTCGTCGGCAAATAATCCTCTTTGTATCCGGCCGTGCAACATGAGGGAGTCTAAGAGCAATTGCCCGGAATGGCTGGGCGGCAGGTATGCGTAGGGTATCTTTCCGAAGGGCGTTTGTTCGTAGCAGGTCACGCCAAGTTGGAAGGCAGGGGAGAGGCGAAGTTCGCCCTGGTAGCTGAGCCATGAGGCGGTCAGCAAGGGATGCGAGCGGATGGGGCGGAAGGCGGGGTCGTATTCTTCCACATCCTGCTTGGTGCTGAATGCCTGCGTATCGGCGTCGAAAGCCGTATGTTCTTCGGCTGTCCAGATATGCTTGCCGCAAAGGACGGCCGAGTGGATACGCCCCTGCGGGAGCTTCTCCTTATGAAGCAATTCCCCAGAAAAGGAATAATAGAAGACGTCGTTCGTGTTTCCCATGGCAATCAGGCGTTGGTGGGGCGCGTCGACCAAGTAGGCGGCCACACGCATTTCTTCCGGCCGGGTCAGCCGCTCCGGCCGGCGGCTCGTGCGGTAATCTAAGCGGTAGAGTATGCCTTCGTCGGAGAGGAAGAACAAGTGGTCGCCGACCAGCTTCACCACCCGGGGGCTTCCGGCTTCGGGCGGCAAGGCGATGGCGGTCACTTCTCCGGCGATTTCCGAAAGGCGGCCGCTCGTTTCGCTCTGCAGGGTGGCGTCCGGGTTCAGCAGCCGGTAGGCCTTCCCCCCGCAAAGGATGAGAAGCGCCAATAGTAATACTTGGAATGTACGTTTCATTTGATGAGGTTTATCCTTCGCCTTGGCGTTGTACGGAGACGACGCCTCGGGTGTTCTTTATCTTGCTGATGAGTTGCGAAAGGGAAGGGGAGTCCTTCACTAAGACGCTGAAGCTGCCGTGGAAATAGCCGTCGCGCGAGTCGACTTGCAGGGAACGCAGCGCCACGCCTTTCTCTTTGCCGATGAGGGAGGTGATGTTGGTGACGATGCCGATGTCGTCGCGCCCCGTCACCAAGAGGGCGGCCACATATTCGTTGGAACCTTTCCCGCTCCAGCGGGCGTCGACGATGCGGTAGCCGAAACGGTTGCGCATTTCCTGTTCGTTGGGGCAGCCCTTGCGGTGTATGCGTATGCCCTGGGTGGAGACAAAGGCGAAGATGTCGTCGCCGTAAATAGGATTGCAGCATTTGGCCAGCTTGTAGTCTATGCCCGTCAGGTTCTTGTCGATGACCAGCACGTCCTGCTGCGTGGTCTTCTCTTCCACTTCGGTTTGTGCCGAGAAATTGCCGGCCGAGATAACCTCCGGCTCTGCCGCGCTTTCCTTCTCCTTCTTGTCCTGTTCCAAATATTCCTCTATGACCTGGTTAGGGTCTAACTTCCCGGAAGAGATGTCTATGTAGAATTCGGTGACGGTCTTGTATCCTTTCTTCTTGATATAACGCATCAGCGTCGGTTCGTCGAGTTCTATCTTCCGGTTCTTGAAACGGCGCTGCAGGAGTTCGCGGGCGTACTCGGCGTTCTTGGCAGCCTCTTCGCGCAAGGCCTGCTTGATGCGGATGCGGGCTTTCGAGGTGGCCACGATGGAGAGCCAGCCGGGCTTGGGCGACTGCGAGGGCTGGGTGTTGACCGAGACGCTGTCGCCGTTCTGCAAGACCTGCCGGATGGGCACGTTCCGCCCGTTGACGATGGCCGAAACGCAATGGCAGCCCACTTCGGTATGCACGGCAAAGGCAAAGTCGAGCACCGTCGCCCCTTTAGGCAGTTTCAGCAGGGCGCCCTTGGGGGTGAAGACATATATCTCGTCGCTGTACAAATCCATGCGGAAGTTCTTCATCAGCTCGAAGGGGTCGGAATCTTTCGACTCCAAAGCCATGCGGACGTTGGTCATGAATTCATCCAAGCCCACTTCTTCTTTCACGCCCTTGTATTTCCAATGGGCGGCCAGGCCGCGTTCGGCGATTTCGTCCATGCGGCGGGTGCGTATCTGCACTTCCACCCAACGGCCACCCGGTCCCATCACCGTGGTGTGCAGGCTCTCGTATCCGTTCGATTTGGGAATGGAAATCCAGTCTTTCATCCGCTTGGGATTGGGCTGGTACATGTTGGTGATGATAGAAAAGGCGCGCCAGCATTCGGAGCGTTCCTTCTCGAGCGAGGCGAAAGGCCCCTCCAGGATGATGCGGATGGCGAAGAGGTCGTATATGTTCTCGAACTCTATCTGCTGCTTCTTGAGCTTGTTGTTGATGGAATGAATCGACTTGGTGCGCCCCTTGATGTCGAAGCGGAAACCTTCCATCTCAAGCTTTTCTTTCACGGGGCGGATGAACTCGGCGATATAGGCGTCGCGCGAGCGTTTCGTTTCGCTCAATTTGAGCTTGATGAAATAGTAGCGTTCCGGGTCGGTGTATTTCAGAGACAAATCCTCCATCTCGCCCTTGATGCTGTAAAGGCCGAGGCGGTGTGCCAGGGGTGCGTACAGGTAAGCCGCCTCGCGGGAGAGGCGGAGGCGTTCTTCCGTGTCGACCATGCGTTTGCCGTTGCGCAACAAATAGAGGCGGTCGGCTATCATGAGCAGGATGACGCGCACGTCTTCGGCGAAGCTGAAGAGCAGGTGGTGGAAGTTCTCTGAATCGACGGCCGTGTTGCGGGCGTAAAGCTCGGAGGTGCGCAGCAGGCGCTCTACCAGCTTGGCGGCATCGTCCCCAAAGCCTTCCTTTACCTCTTCTATGGGCAGCAGCCCTTTCATGACGGGGCGGTAAAGCAGTAGGGCGATGAGGGAGGAACGTTTCAGGCCGATTTCCTCGGCCGCCAGCAGGGCCGTGTCCAAGGAGCGGAGCAGGCCGTTGATGCCGTTCTTGTCGCGCTGGTAGCAGCCCAAGGGGATGACGCGTTCCAGGATGCGGCGCACCTTCCCCGCATCCTCCTTCTCGAGCGTGGGGCGGAGGGCACGGAGCAGTCGCCGGTAACGGCAGGCAAATTCCTTCTTTTCTTCCGGGGTGAAAAAGATTTCCATCTCTCTTGTTTGCCACAAAAGTAATCAATTATGAATTATGAAAACCACTGCCAGAAGGCGGCGAAGTATGTTTTATATTGTCGTACTTTTGTCGAAACTTCAAACAAAGAAACGATATGGCTATCTATTTGGATCCGAAGAACGACCTCATCTTCAAAAAGATTTTTGGAGAGAACGAGGACTTGTGCATCAGCCTGCTGAACGCCCTGCTGCCGCTTGACGACCCCATCAAGGAAATCACGTACAATCCCGGCGAGGGCATTCCTGATATCCCCTTCATGAAAGACTCCATTGTCGACGTCCGTTGCACCGATGTCCGTGGACGGCAGTTTCTGGTCGAAATGCAGATGCAATGGACGGACAGCTTCCAAAGCCGCGTCCTCTTCAATTCATCCAAGGCTTATGTCAGGCAAATGCGCAGGGGCGACGCCTACGACCTGCTCCAGCCGGTCTATTCCCTGAATTTGGTCAACGATATTTTTGAGCGCGACACCGAGGCCTATTACCATGACTACAAGATTGTAAACATTGCCAATACGGAGAAGCAAATCAAGGGGCTGGAGTTCGTTTTCGTGGAACTGCCCAAGTTCGAGCCGAAGAACATGAACGAGAAAAGGATGGCCGTGCTCTGGCTGCGCTTCCTGACGGAGGTTGACGAGTCGGACACGGTTGCCCAGGACTTGCTGGCTGAACCCCTCATCCGGGAGGCGGTGAGAAAGCTCGAGATTAGCTCCTTCTCAAGGGACGAATTGGAAATATATGACCGGGTGTGGGACGGCATACGTACCAAGCGCATGTTCTGGCGTGACGCCCAAAACCGGGAACACAAGCTGAAACAAAATATGACAGAGATGCGGCACGACTTGGAGGGAACCAAGCACGAATTGGAAGGAACCAAGCACGAACTGGAAGAAGCCAAGCACAAACAGAAAGAATCTCAACAGAAAGAAGCCGAAGTCCGGCGGAAATTGCTGGAAGAGCAAAAGGCGCGACAGGAAGAAAAGGCTGAAATCGCCCGTAAGCTGGAAGCCTTGGGCCTTTCGGTGGCCGACATCCGCAAAGCCTTAGAATAGGGTGAAGAGTTTAGAGTGGAGAGTGAAGTGGGCGGGTCCGAGCGGCATGATGGTTTCGACAAACTCAGCCACCGTTACTGGTCGTTGCCGGTAGCCGGTCATACCGGTCGTTGAGTTTGTCGCTGGCCGTTGAGTTCGGCGAAACGACCTCATAATGGCCAATGTTATCCGGCGCGTAGCGCCGCCATCTGTATAGCCGGGGGGCCATGCCCCCTTGGAATAAGTCCACACATACCGCTTGGGCTGCCGTAGGTAGCCAATCTATGCCATCTTCACGGACGCAAAAAATACGCGAAGCGACGACACGTCGCGCCCCCCCTCGGGGCTTGGAGCGGAACGGGGGTTGCGCTTCGCTCCACCCTCGGTTAATCAAATGGCGCGCCTGCGGCGCTGGCTTTCAATTCGAAAATCAAAAGATTCAGGATTCCCCCTCCGTAGCGTAGTTGACCTGAACTTTTGCTACTGACCCCATTCTTGTAAGCTTCTTATTCATCTCCTTCTCAATTCCTCGTATATACACATCAACAACTCTATTTCTGCTAGTTGACCCATGAGTTGTATCTCTATAGGTGCCATTGTAGATGTAACTCTGCCCCTCATATGAAGGTCCACATAACTCTTAACCGCCCCATGTAAGCCATAGATGTTGTCCAACCGTTTCCTTGTAGTTTCGTTATCCATTGCTTCTTTTCTTTATTGATTAATTAATGCCGCAAAGCAACTACTTTTCCAGATATTTGTCAAATGCCTATCCACATTACAAATGAACAAATAGCTTCGTGCTGTGATTATTCTGCAAATAAACTGCTTATCTGGTTGAAAAAATTTATAGTAAGGAGAGTCTATGTTTTAAATCTTTCATATAGTTACGTGAAATTCTCATCTTCTGTGCAGTATCCCGCCGGTAAAGAGCGTATTGCGGGTTAGGCGTGTTTGGCAGGGATCCAGTTGAGAGGGAGGAGTTCATCCAGGCGGTTGACCTTGTGTGAAGGGAGGCGTTGCAAGACGTC
>JAISGW010000067.1 GCA_031262895.1 Tannerella sp.
GCAATGTTGGAGAATGGTGTAGGGATTTGCAAACACCGACGTATCCTTTCCCCACGCCAATTGACCCGACAGGAGCGGATCCGATAACCTACGGTTATCCTGTATACATGATACGTGGAGCCTTTTTTCATACTACAATTAATTATGCAAGTGCAGCGCAGCGTGATTGGGGCCTTCCGGGAACAGACTCTGACGGTTGTGTCGGTTTCCGCGTCTGTGCGACGGCTAATTGATTTAGCTTTATAGTTCGCGTCGAAAGCCTTTTTCCCCGCCAAAGGGAAGGAGGCTTTCTTTTTATGAGATTGTCCATATCTTTGTGACACCCAGAAATCTTGAAACCATTTCCCGGAAGAAAAATACTTTGCGAACGATGAAACACTTGATTTTCCCTTTACTCCTGCTGTGCAGCGCCTCCCTGGCGGCCGGCAATTACACGAACAACCGATATCCTTTGGTAGAAAAGCCTTATATGGAACTGCCCATAGGCGCTATCCGGCCAAAGGGCTGGCTTTACGAACAGATGGACAGGATGCGCAAGGGCATGACCGGACATTTAGACAGCCTTTACAGCCAGGTGATGGGGCCGCGCAACGGCTGGCGCGGCGGCGACGGCGACGTCTGGGAACGGGGGCCTTACTGGTTAGACGGCCTGCTGCCCTTGGCCTACATCCTCGACGACAAGGCGCTCAAGGAAAAGCTGCGCCCCTGGATTGAATGGACGCTTGCCTCGCAACAGCCCGACGGTTATTTCGGCCCTTCGGTGGACCGCGCCCCAGAACCCGGCCTGCAGCGTGACAACGCCCGCGACTGGTGGCCGAAAATGGTCATGCTGAAGGTGCTGATGCAATACTATTCGGCCACGGACGACAAGCGGGTCATCCCTTTCATGACGAATTATTTCCGCTATCAACTGAAAACCTTGCCCCGGTATCCCTTGGGGCATTGGACCTTCTGGGGAGAAAGGCGCGGCGGCGACAACCTGATGGCCGTTTACTGGCTGTACAACATCACGGGCGACAAATTCCTGCTTGACCTGGCCGAGCTTATCCACAAGCAAACCTTCCCCTGGGCCGAGGTTTTTAACGAGGGTAGCCGCCTTGAGGAGGAAAACGGCCTGCATTGCGTCAACCTGGCCATGGGCTTCAAGGAGCCGGTGGTTTACTACCAGCAAAACGGCGACCCGGCCTTGCTGGAGGCGCCCAAGAAGGCGCTCCGTGCCATGCGGCACACCCTTGCCTTCCCGACGGGCCTCTGGGGCGGCGACGAGCTGCTGCGCTTCGGCAATCCCACCCAAGGCTCCGAACTCTGTACGGCCGTGGAGATGATGTTTTCATTGGAAAAGATGCTCGAGATAAGTGGCGACCCGCAATGGGGAGACCTGCTCGAACGCGTCGCCTACAACGCCCTGCCCACGCAAATCAACGACGACTTCTCCGCCCGCCAGTATTACCAGCAGGTGAACCAGGTGAACCTGACGCTGGAGGAACGTAACTTCGCCACTCCGCACGAGGGTACCGACGTGGTTTACGGTCTCCTGACCGGCTATGCCTGTTGCCTGTCGAACCTGCACCAGGGTTGGCCGAAACTGAACGACCACCTGTGGATGGCTTCGGCTGACGAGGGTGCCGCTGCATTAGTCTATGCCCCCTGCGAGGTGAGCCTGCGGGTAGCAGACGGTATCCCTCTGCACATCACCGAAGATACCCGCTACCCCTTCGAGGAAAGCGTGCGCTTCCATTTCGCCTATTCTGATAAGAAGGTAAAGTCGGCCTTCTTCCCGCTGCATCTGCGTATCCCGGCTTGGTGCGAGGCGCCGCGCCTCCTGCTGAACGGGAAGGAGCTGGCGGTAGAGGCCCATGCCGGACACGTCTGCCGCATTGCCCGGACATGGAAGCAGGGCGACGTCCTTGCCTTGGAATTGCCCATGCGCGTAAAGGCTACTTATTGGTATGACGGAGCTGCCGCCATCGAACGGGGGCCGCTGGTCTACGCCCTGAAGATGCAGGAAAATTGGGTGAAGAAGGTCGACGAACGCCGAGACTGTGGCCATTACGGCCAATGGTATTGGGAAGTCACCTCGCCCAGCCCTTGGAACTACTGTCTTTCCGCCGGCTCCCTGCGGCCTTCGGTGATAGATTCCTGCTTCCAAGTGGAAAAGGCGCCCGTTTCCGGGGCTTATCCCTGGAACGTGGAAGCCGCGCCCGTCAGCCTCCGTGTAAAGGCAAGGCGCATTCCCCGTTGGCAGTTGTACAACGGTTCGGCCGGCTCTATCCAATATTTTTCGCAAAGCCGCGAAGTACTGGGGCCTGCCGAGGAAATCACGCTCATCCCTTACGGCTGCACCACGCTGCGCGTCGTAGAATTCCCGGTAAGGTGAATCGCGCTATCAGAAACAGATGCTTTTGAACGAAGGAGGGTAGGGGGTTTCGAACGAGAGTACCTGCCGGGTAATCGGATGGTAAAAGCAGAGCTTGAAAGCGTGCAGGGCCAGACGTCCGAGGGGGTCGGGCGTGTCGTCGTCGCCATAGCGCCCGTCGCCCAAGACGGGATGCCCTATCGTTTGCATGTGCACACGTATCTGGTTGCGCCGGCCGGTGTCCAAGCGCAGTTCCAGTAGCGAATAACCGCCACCCCGGCGTATGCAGCGGTAATGGGTGAGCGATTCGAGGCCACCGTCATCGTAAGGCGAAGAGCTGACGTAAAGTTTGTGGTCGGTCAACCAGGAATGTATCGAACCTTCGTCCTTTTCCATGCTTCCGTTGACAACGGCCACGTAACGCCGGTCGAAGACCATCTCCTTCCAATGGCTGCGCAGTTCGGTCTGGGCTTCTTCGCTTTTGCAAAACATCATCAAGCCCGAAGTATCACGATCTAAGCGGTGCACCACGTACACGCCATGGCGCAGGCCGGAGCGGCGCAGGTATTCGTCGAGTATGCTGCGGGCGGTATGCTCCTGTTCGCGTTCGGTGCTGATGGAAAGCAGTCCTTCCGACTTGTTGACCACGAGCAGGTAATCGTCTTCGTAAACGAGTTGAAGCTGGCGGTTGCCGAAGGCCGGTCCGCTTTTCTTGTTGATGCGCACTTCCTGCCCCGGCTGTAGCGGATAATCGTAGCGCGTGGTGCTGACGCCGTCAACGGATACCAGCCCGTGGCGAAGCAGGCCCTTCACTTTGTTGCGGCTGCTTTGCGCCATCAGAGCGGATAGGAAATCCATC
>JAISGW010000090.1 GCA_031262895.1 Tannerella sp.
GTTTTATTTCAACATTTCCGATCTTATCGTATAAACCAGTGAATATTTTCATATTATGCGGCCATAGTGAATTACTTTTAAGCTCAACTTTCTCGCTTTTATGCTCTAATGCGTTTTCAACAATTCCACCAAATTGCTTCTTTAAATAGTCCATAATTTTAGAAACAGATAAAAATGGATTAATGACAACATTTTCATCTTTACTATTATAAATATCTTCTATAAAAGAAAAGGTTCTTATATCGTCAACAGAACAAGGCGTATAACGTGGGTTATCCCTATTCTTCGAATACGTTTTATATTCATAAAAAACATCTGGCTTGATAAACACATAGACTTTTTTCTTTTTTGCCATTGCAGCGTTAAATTCCCCTTGAGAAATTGAGATGTTTCTATCATGAACAGAAGGAGTTCCCCAACGTCTACCAATGATAGAAATCAGAACTGGGCAATTTTGTACCTCATCATAACAAGAATCTTCCACCTCCCTTTCATACGTAACACTCCCTTCTTCACATAAAACTGGTATCCACCCCGCTCTTCTACATGCCTCACTTAGGTCTGCTCGAACTTGCCCTAAATCTTCGCATGTAGAACTAATAAACACTCTCAGTTCCATATTTCTCCTACTCCTATATTAATCATAGTTCCTTTCACCACCTCATACCAAAAGCCCCTCACTCCCACGGGGAGCGTGACCCGAATGAGACGTTTTTTCAAGGTATCCAATGCTTTAACTTGTTCCTGAGAATTTGTTCATGATACAGTTGCAAAGTTGAAGTTGTAGATACACGATGCTTTTTCTGGCGGCAAATATACACTTCTTTTATGTATAATTTTTTTAATAGGGCCTTTACTTGGCAGGTTGCGAGCCTTCCCCGATAAGCTGCACGTACACGAGCGCAGCCGTACGGCGGGAGGCGAGCTCTCCCAGTGTGCGGATAACCGCATCGTATCCAGCCAACATGCGCTGGCGGCAGGCTTCGTCGTTCAAAATCAAGTTCAGCTCCCTCTCTCTGTATGTTCTCCTTGGAGAAGCGGTCGGCAAAGAGTTCCTTGGCCACTTCCCGCCCTGCAATGAGGTTGATCAAAGAAATGAAAGGCGTATGGAAGAAATGCCGGAAGAGAAAGCCGCTGAGCCGAGCCAAAGGCGTGCGGTAACAGACCACCTGGGGCACGCGGAAGAGGCAGGTCTCCAATGTGGCCGTGCCGGAAGTCACCAAAGCGGCGGCCACTTGCAACATGGTCGGCAAATTGTCCTTGATCTCTTGCCGGCGGCTTCCGGCCAACAAAGCCAAAACCGGCTTCCCGGAAACGGGAGCCTCCTTCGGCGTCTTGCCTTTGAAGGCCGCCACGGCGTCAACCGTGGGATTGCCTACGTAATCCACTGCGTAATGCAGTCCGGCATAAAATTCTTTTTCAAAAGGCAGGATGCAAAACATCCTGTCCACATAGCGGCGGAAACTGCGGATGCGATACTTCTTCCAAGCCCAGATTTGGGGGGAAATATAGTAACAGACAGGAATATGCAAGCACGTTTTCACGTATTTGGCGATTTTCAGGTTGAAGCCGAGATAGTCCACCAAGATGACCGCGTCGGGTTGGAAACAGCGGATGTCTTTGCGGCAACGCTGCAGATTGCGGAATATGCTGCGCAGGTGGAGCAACACGGGACCGAATCCCATGAATGCCATTTCCTTATAATGTTTCAGGGGGCTGTCCCGGCAACGGAAACCATCAGGTCGCCGCCGAGGAAACGAAACATCGCCTCCTCGTCAAGCTCTTTCAAAGCCTGCACCCTAACGAGTGCCGGCACGTTTGCCAAGCCCCTCAAACGGGGGGTTCCATAATTTTTTTCATGTTTCGACACAGTCTGCAAGCCGGTGTTTCACAGCGTAATGCCGGTGACCAAGGCTTTCGTCACCGGCCTGTTCCGGGCAGCCCTGCCGCCATCCTTCCCGGCCGCAAAAAGCAGGGAGTTTGCGCGAAAACATGGAACTTGTAGCGACCAAAAGTCCTATGTTTTTTCGAAAATATGGAACTTATATTTTAGGATTTAGCAGTTAGGAGACAGGAAGCAAGCATGCTGAATACTATCCCGCTAAATATTGCCGCCAAAGCGTTAAATCGCGGGCGCAAGACGTTGAATTTTCGCCGCAAGACGTTGAATTCTCGCGACGGGACGTTGTCTTGCCGCCGCTCGCACCAGCGGTCGGGAACAAGTGCGGTGACGAAAACCTCTGCCATGCTTAAATAACTGAATATGAATGCGTATGACGAAGTGACACAAGCATGGAAAAACTTTTTTCCGCAAGGCCTTACATCATTTTTGATCGTAAAATCGTATACATATCATTGGTTCTATTTACTTTTGCTGATAATAGAAAGAAAGGAAATCATGATGGAAACTACATGGAAAAAGAAAGTGAAACGTTCCACGAACGAAAAACCTATTACCGACCCCGCCTTGCGCCAGGCTTTGGAGCGTTGCGGCACAACCTTCGACGAAGAAGGCCGCGCAACCAACCTTGAGGACGCTTTCGAAGTCCTGGATGAATTTGACATGAAGTTGATTGAGCTTTACGGAGAAGCGTTTCATATATATGTAAACGAACAAAGGCGTAAATACGACCTGAAGCCCTTGTAAACGCACGTCAACGTAAATTGAACTATTATGAAACCCTATTTTGTCAAGATACATCCAGCTGCCATAAAAGACTTGGATGCACTTTATTGTCACATTGCCGATGTATATATGGCTCCATTTACAGCGAGGAAGTATCGTGATAGTTTGATGGAGGTCATCCTTGCCTTGTCGAGATATGGCCCGATGCTTGCTCCCAGCCAAAACGAGCGGCTCATCGCCCTTTACGGCCCGGGCGTCCGAACGACGACCTACAAAAAGATGAGCATCGTTTATCTTGTAGCCGACGATACCGTCTATGTCCTCCGCATCCTTCCCGGCCAACAGATTCATTAAGCCAGAACCTGATAGCCTTGCATTCTCCATTCTCCATTTTTAATTCTTAATTCTCTTTGATGCTGTCGATGGGGTTCATGTTGGCTGCCCGCCAATTCTGGACGGTTACGGTATTCGCCGTCAAAGACAACCAGCCCGAAGACTCCCGCGATGGAAATCAGTACGGCCATCAAGCTGAAAAGCGCAATCATCTGCCCGAGGTTATCGTCCTTCTGGTAAACCTGGTTGAGGATGGTGTCGTAAAAACGGAGGTTGAAGGCGTAGTCCGGGTCAAAGGACTTTAGCACTTGCTGCACCTGGCCAAAAGCGGCGCGCAGGTCGGTGCCGGCCTTCACTTTTATATAGGCGAAACGAAGCGAAGGCGAGGCCTCTTCGGTACCCATGACGTAGAAGGCCATCGGGTCGACCGCTTTGTGGAAGGTCTGAAACTTGATGTCGGGCATGAAGCCGATGATTGCGGCGGAATCAAGCTGGTCGTCCGGCTGCATGTCGAAGGCGGAGCGGGCTGCCTCGTTAAAAATGAAGGCCCCCCGGTGTGTAAGCCGGTCTTCGGGACGGAAGTCCGCCCCGCATCTACATGGATACCCATCTCCACGCGGAAAATCTTGTCAGCTTGGGGAAGGTTCCGGTTATAATTGCGGTCGTAATCGACCTGCATCATGATGAGCATAAAGGCCGCGAAGGCTACCGACAGGCCGAGCAGGTTGAGCGTCATCGCCAGCCTGTAACGTCGTAGGATGCTTACAAAATTCCGTAAAATCGTATGCATATCATTGGTTCTATTTACTTTTGCCGATAATGAAAAGAAAGGAAATCATGATGGAAACTACATGGAAAGAGAAGGTGAAACGTTCCACGAACGAAAAGCCTATTACCGACCCCGCCTTGCGCCAGGCTTTGGAGCGTTGCGGCACAACCTTCGACGAAGAAGGCCGCGCAACCAACCTTGTGAGTCATCAAGAAGTCATGGATTGGATAGACCGCTATCTCATCGCAGAGTTTGGGGAAGAATACCGTCCGAAAATAAATAGTGAGCGCATAGATTTCGGAATGGAACCGCTTTAGTTTCAAAAAAACCATACTATTATGAAAACATACACCATAATGCCCAAACCCGATAGCCTTGCATTCTTAATTCTCCATTCTTAATTCTCCTTGATGCTATCAATGGGGTTCATGTTGGCTGCCCGCCAATTCTGAACGGTCACGGTAAGTGCCGTGACTGCCGCTATCAAGACCAAGGCCAGAGCAAAGACCCACCACGACATCGGTGTCCGATAAGCAAAGTTATGCAGCCATTGCCCGACGAGATACCAGGCTATAGGCGCGGCCACAAGAAAACAAATACCCACGATGTAAAGGTAAAGGCGATTGAACAGGGCTAGTATTTGTCCCGTAGTAGAACCCATCACCTTGCGGATGCCGATTTCCTTGCGGCGATATTCGCTTTCGAAAAAGACCAAGCCGAACACGCCCACGATGCTGATAAAGACAGCCAAGACGCTGAAGAGCGTGATGAGCGAACCGATGCGTTGCTCGTTCCTGTAAAGATTGTCAAGCACCTCGTCGTAGAAGCTGACATTCACGGGGAAGCCGTTGCTGAACGTCTTCAGCGTCTTGCGGACGTACTGCATGGCGGCGCGCATGTCGGCCCCGGCACGCACCTTGACGTAGGCTATGCTGTTGTACGTGCCCCAGTTTTGGGTGCCCCATACGTAGAAAGCCATCGGCGTGACGGCCTTTCGGAAGGAAGTGTACTTGATGTCCGGCATGAAGCCGACAACCTCGGCCGAATCAATGCGGTCGCCCACTTGCAAGCCGTATTCCTTGCGGGCGATTTCGTTGAAGATGTATGCGCCGTGGCGTGTTCGCTCGTCATCCGGGCGGAAGTCACGGCCTTCGTCCAACTTGATACCCAGCACGTCAAGGAAGGAAGGGTCGACCGGCAGACAGTAGTAATGGATGTCATTGCCTTTGAAATTCCGGCTCCAGCCCATGTATTGGTCGGCACTGGAGAGCAAGTACTGCCCGAAGGTGACGCCGCTGATGTCGGCGTAAGATTTCAGCTCGTTGACAAAGGCCTCCTTGCTCTTGTAGACGGTCGTGTTGTTGGTCCCGGCCACGATGACCTCGTCCTTGTCGTAGCCTAAGGGCGCATGCTCCATGTAGCGGTTCTGCAGATACATGAAAAGGGCGGCGATGATGAGGGCGATGGAGGAGACAAATTGGATACTGATTAACAGGTTGCGCAAGTTGCGTCCGCGGGGGGAGAGGCCGAAGCTGCCCTTCAGCACAACGGCCGCCGGGAAAGACACGGCATAGCGCGAAGGATAGGCGCCCGCCAGGAAGCCGGCTGCGACAGACACCAGACCCGTCAAGAGCACAAGACTCATGTTGGCCGACAAGCTCACCTTCGGGCTGAGCAGGGAAGTGAGCGGCGTGAGCGAAAACAGATAAACCCAAACGAGTGCCAGCAGATAAGCCAGGACGGCGAGCGACACGGCTTCAAAGAGCAGGCTTCGCCGCAAGGAACCCGTATCGGCGCCCAAGACCTTGCGGATGTTCAGCCCTTTCACGCGGAGGGGCGTCAGGGCAGTGCTGAAGTTGGTGAAGTTGATGCCTGCCATCAGCACGATGATCAAGGCAATGGCCAGCAGTATCCAGAGCGTCTGACGGCTGGTCTTGGGCACAGTGTCGTAAGAGGCGTCGGATACATAGTGCAGCTCGGATAGCGGGTCTAAGCGGAAATCGTTTGCCGTGACCTCACCCATGTTGCCCAAGCCAGGTACGTTGCCGAGTGCGGTGAGCTGTTTGGCAAAAGCCTCCAAGAGGCCGGCCGTGTCGGCCGGGCTTGTCAGACGGACGAACAAGTAGTAATTGGAATTTGCCCATCCCTGAAAATTTTCCTTGGCGGTCATCGGATAGTATATCGCGTTCGTGAGGATGGAATTGCGGGGCAGGTCGCGGTACACGCCGCCAATAGTCAGGAGGGCTTTCCCCTGCTTGATTTGCCCCCACATAAGGGCCGTCACCCAGCATCTTCCGCGCCATGCTTTCAGGCATCAGCACGGTCTGAGGGGCGTCCATCGCATCGGCTTTGCCTTCCAGCATCCGAAAGCTGCCGAACACTTGAGGCAAACTCGGATAGACCTTCTGGAGGTTTTCCACAAAATGGTTTTCCACACCGTCTTTGCCTGTCACGCTAAAATTAGCCGTGCCGGAGGAAAATGGCGAAGTCAAGGTTCCGGCCACGATGTGCGGCGAGGATTTGATGAAAATGTCGGCCATCGGGCGACAAATGACGGCCTGATACTTGTCCTGGCCGGCTGCGATTTCGAGACGGTAGATGCAGTCGGCCTTGGGGTGGAACTTGTCGAAGCCCCAGTCGTATTTCAATTGCATGAAAAGAAGCATAAAGGCTGCGAAGGCCACCGACAAGCCGAGCAGGTTCAAAATGGCCGCCGTCTTGTTGCGCCGGATAACCGCAACAAATGAAGAAGGGAGAATGGAGAAAGGAGAATTAAAGCATTTCATTTTTCATGGCTTTAGAGGATTTGACAATCGTGACAAGCAATCGGATAAGCTCGTCGCAATCTTTCCAAATAGAGTTGAAGCCTTCTTGGCTGATATATTCGCTGTCTTTTAACAGCATCAACCAATATTCGGTTTCATTGGCCTCTTTCAGGGCGATGCTCATTTTGCTGATAAAGTCAAGTTTTGACTGTGCATGTTCCGCTTCCCTGATCAAGGCTCCGACAGAAGTTCCACTACGCAAAGCCTGTTTCGAAAGGATGAACTCTTTCTTTTCTGTGCTCAAGTATTTATAAGCATTAATGCACCTCAAGGCAAAGCGATACGACTTTTCTTTGGCTATATTTTCTTTCATGTCCACACTACTGTTTCAATTTTCCATTCTCAATTCGCCATTCTCCATTGCAGAAGTAAGTGGAACCGGCTTTGCCGGCTCCACTTACTTCTGCTTGATGTTTCCGAGGCCGGAAGAATTGGTGCTGACCTGGGCCGTGCCGGTATAGCGGATGTTGCCCACGCCGGAGGTAGAGGCCTTGAGCGTCTTCGAGGCGTCACACTGTATGCCGCCCACGCCACTGACGTCGGCCGTGAGGTTGTCCACCGCGAAATCGTAGGCATGGATGTGGCCGACACCGGAAACATCGTACTTGCCCGACTGCGCCTCCCCGCTCAGTTCGATGCTACCCACGCCGCTGACGTTGCAACTGACGCTCTGGCAATCCAGGTTGCTGAACACGATATTGCCCACGCCCGAGACTTCCAAGTCCATCCCTTCGGCTTTGACCGGTTTTTCGGCCAGGAAATTGATGACGCCTATCACGTTCACGCCCTTGAGCGCGGAGGAGCTGCCCATGACGTCTAACTGGGTCGGATAGAGCTGGGCGTCCGGGTCCTGGCTGCGGATAACCAGCGTGCCGCCGACGACCTCGAACTTTATCCGGTCGAAGAGGTTCGAGTCGGTCGTTACCTCCAGCGTGGATTTGCCCGAGGCCTGCGTATAGTGGAACTGGGGCTGCACTTTCTTCTTGCCGAACACTTCCGAGATTTTGGCGGTGTTGCCGCCTTCTATGCCGGAGCCTAAGTCTATGCGCTGGTAGTCGCTGACCGAGATGGTCTTGGTGATGATGTCGCCATTGCCCTTGACTTTCTCGCGGGCCGATGCGCTGCAGGCCGTCAATGCCGCCAGCGCGATGATTCCTATTGCTTTCATTTCAGTTTAATGGATTAAGATGTTATGGGCGCCGTGAATTTTTTCACGGCTTTCCCTGCGTCTGGGGAAGCTTGTGAATTTTTTCACGGTCTTCCCTGCGTCTGGGGGAGCCTGTGAATTTTTTCACGGCCTTCCCTGCGTCTGGGGAAGCTTGTGAATTTTTTCACGGCCTTCCCTGCGTCTGTGGAAGCCTGTGAATTTTTTCACGGCCTTCCCTGCGCCTGGGGAAGCTTGTGAATTTTTTCACGGCCTCGCCTAACTTTCAATTTTCAACTTTCAACTTTCAAATATATTCTGTGACGGAGGAGACAATGCTGCCGTCGAAGAGGCTGACGACGCGGTGCGCGAAGGTGGCGTCGTGCTGCGAGTGGGTGACCATGACGATGGTGGTGCCCTCCTTGTTGAGTTCGGTGAGCAGCTCCATCACCTCAAGGCCGTTCTTGGAGTCGAGGTTGCCGGTCGGTTCGTCGGCCAGGATGAGCTTGGGGTTGGAGACGACGGCGCGGGCGATGGCCACGCGTTGCTGCTGGCCGCCGGAGAGCTGCTGGGGGAAGTGGCCGGCGCGGTGGCTGATGTTCATCCGCTTGAGCAGCGCGTTGACCTTTTCCTTGCGTTCCGAGGCCTTAATCTTGAGGTAGGTGAGCGGCAGTTCCACGTTCTCGAAGACGTTCAGCTCGTCGATGAGGTTGAAGCTCTGGAACACGAAGCCGATGTTCCCCTTGCGCACCTGGGTGCGCTCCTTCTCTTTCAGATGGCCCACTTCCGATTCGCCCAGGTAGTAGTTGCCCCCCGTGGGGTTGTCGAGGAGGCCGAGGATGTTCAGCAAGGTCGACTTGCCGCAGCCCGAAGGTCCCATGACGGCGACAAATTCGCCGTCTTTCACTTCCATCGAGACCTGATTCAGGGCGATGGTTTCCACTTCTTCCGTACGGAAGGTCTTGCTCAGATTTTCAATTTTAATCATGTCTATTTATTTATGAATTATCAATTTTCAATTTTCAACTTGACGGCGGGATTGCTGTTGGCGGCGCGGTAGCTTTGCCAGAAGACGGTCGCGAAGGCGACTAAGAGGCAGAAGAGGCCGGCGGCCAGGAATATCCACCAGTAAAGCGGGATGCGGTAAGTGTAGGCACTTATCCAACGATGCATGATGTACCAGACCGGCGGCGTGGCCAGGATGAAGGCGATGCCCACGTAGGAAAGGAAGGTACGTACCAGCCGGCGGAGCATTTCCCGATTCGTGGAACCGAAGACCTTGCGGACGGCTATTTCCGTCGAACGCTGCCGGATGAAGTAGGTTGACATGGCCAGCAACCCGAGCAGCGAGAGCAGGATGGCCATCCCGCAAAAGATAGTGACAATCTTGGTCGTGCGCAGCTCCGATTCGAAGCGCGAGGCAATCTGCTGGTCGAGGAATTTGCCTTCGAACTCTAAGCCGCCCGTCATGCGTTTGTACACCTCGCTTATCTGCTTGTAGGCCGTCATCGGGTCACCCTGCACCTCCACGAGTATATCCCAGGGCAAGACGTCGTTCTTTATCTTTACGACGATGGCTTCAGGTTTGCGGTTGACGGTGTACAGCTTGAAATCGCGGAGGATGCCGGCGATGGGCTGGCTGTTCCTGAAGCCGTCGAACGACTGGGCGCTGTCGGGCAGCTCAAGCTGCCGCATAGCCTCTTGGGTAAGATACCATGCGTCGGGCGAAGCCACGTGGTTGTCGCGGAGCACCTTGAAATTGAGCATCCGGAACCAGGTCGAGTCGCCCCAGAGCTGCATGAAGCTGATGGTTTTGTTCAGGCGCTTGTTTTGAGTCGTGTTGTTATTCACGCTGCTGGTGGGCATGCCGGCGGAATAGCCTACGCGCTTTACCGAGGCCAGCTGCCCGATTTCGTTGCCGAAAGAGCGCGCGTCTTTCTCGGTGTCGAACTGGCCGGTCGAGATATCCATCAGGGTGGGGGTGTTGAATCCCATCGGCGCAGGTATCATGTGGTATATCTGCAGGGCCATGGTCAACGAGGCGGCCAGCATCATGATGGTGATGACGTTTTGAAAGGTGATGAATACCTTGCTGAAGACCATCTTTGTCTTCCTGCGGAAGCCACCCCGCACGATGTCTATGGGTTTGGAGTTCGAGATGACCAGTGCAGGCAACAGGCCGCTGAGGGCGCCGATGCCGAGGATGAGCAAGAGGGCGATGCCCACGTTCAGGGGCCGGAAGGCGCCGAGGAGGTCGACCTTCGTCTGGAGCAGGTCGGCGGCCAAGGGCGCGGCGGCCACGGCCAGCAGCAGCCCGATGAGGAAGGAGAAGAAGGTCAGCAGCGTCGACTCCAGCATCAGGCGGCGGAAAAGGTCAGCCCTTGAGGAGCCGAGCAGTCGGCGCGTGGCCATCTCTTTGGCACGCTGCCCCGCCTGCGCCACCGTCAGGTTGATGTAGTTGATGACGGCGAAGAGCAGTATCAGGATGCCTACCGAAAGCAGGGTCAGCACGAACTTCCAGTCGCCGTGGTTCAGCGGGTTGGCGAAGGCGAGGTCGGTGAAATGCAGCTTCGAGAGTGGGGTGAGCGTCACCTGCGTCCATGAACCGAGCTGGTATATCCAGAAAATATCCTTGAAATATTTGAGCATGTCGTCTTTCTTGGCCGGCAAGTCGGCTCCCTTCTTGGCGAGGATGAACAGGTCGCAGCCCGCCGCATTGTTAAAATGCTCGGTATCCAGCGAAGGATTGTAAAAGCGGACGTTGTTGATGTTGACTAAGATGTCAATGGAAGGCAGCGTGGAGCGCTTGATGTCCTGCATGATGCCGTTGACGACCACGGTGACGGAGTCGTTCAGGCGGATACGCTGCCCCATCGGGTTGCGGCCGGAGAAGACCTTGCGGGCGAAGGCCTCAGAGATGACGGCGTTTTCTTTCCCTATCAGTGCCGTCTGAGGGTCGCCCTGCAGGAGGCGGAAAGAGAAGACATGGAAGAAACTGCTGTCGGAAAACATCAGGTCGGCCTTCCAGTGCGTGTCGCCTATCAAGACGGCCTCCCCCCTGAAGGAAGAGATGACGGGGCAGACAGTCTCTATCTCCGGATAGCGCGACTCGAGGCGGGTGCCCAGCCGCCAGGCTGAGGCCACGGCCTGTTCGCTGCCGAGGGCGTAGATGCGTTCGGCGTTCTTTTGAAATTTGTCGGTCGAAAGTTCCTGCTGCACATAGACACCTATCAGGATGACGAACATCAGCGACACCGACAGGCCGAAAATGTCGATGGCCGTGTAGCCCTTGTTGCGGCTCAGAAACTTGAAGAAGGATTTGAAGTTCATAAATGTGTTGTTATTTATATGCAAAAAAGGAGGCAAACGGTGTGCCATGCACGTAAAATGGTATTTAATAACAAACTAACATTTGTAGAAGGATAGCAGGCTGTCAAAGAATTGGACAGCAGTGTCCAATTCTTTGACAGTTTTTTATCGGACGACGGCTATCTTGGCTACCTTGCCTTCCTTGCCTTGGGCAGTGGCGGCCAGCACGAAGTA
>JAISGW010000031.1 GCA_031262895.1 Tannerella sp.
CTGTTTATTACGACGTGGCTTCTTCCTTTGGCAGGCCAAAGCCAATTATACCGAAGAACTGCGTAATGAATTGCTGGGCGCTTACATGAATGCCCTCCGCCAATACCAGCCGGTCGACGAGAAGCAGTTCCGCCAACATCTCCGCCATTTCGTCTTATTCCGCACCCTGCAAGTGCTGGGTGCCTACGGTTTCCGGGGGTATTTTGAGAAGAAGCCGCATTTCATGCAAAGCGTTCCTTTCGCTATCGAGAATCTGCGACAACTGTTGAAAGAAGACTTTCCCGAATATCCTTACCTCTATACCCTCCTTTGCCGCTTGACCGAGTTGAAGCAGTTCTCCGACGATCGGCAAAAACGACGGCTCGAAGTCAAAGTGGTCAGTTTCGCCTACAAGAAAGGCTTGCCCGACGACCCCAGCGGCAATGGGGGCGGTTTCATCTTTGATTGTCGCGCCATCAACAATCCCGGCAAATACGAACGATATAACCATTTCACCGGATTGGACGAACCGGTCATCCGCTTCTTGGAAGAAGACGGTGAAATCGTACGTTTTTTAGAACATGTGACAGCTTTGGTCGATGCCAGCGTCAAACGCTACTTAGAACGGGGCTTCACCCACCTGACAATAGGCTTCGGCTGCACCGGCGGCCAACATCGTTCGGTTTATGCCGCCCAACATCTGGCCGAACACTTGAGCCACTCCTTTGACGTCCGTGTCAGCCTCACCCATCGGGAGCAAAACATCGAACAAGTATTCGATACTTCCCGATGAAAGCGATGATTTTGGCGGCCGGTTTAGGCACACGGCTAAAACCCTTAACCGACACGGTTCCCAAAGCCTTGATTCCCATACAGGGGAAACCTTTATTAGAACATCTCATCCGGCGCTTGGCCGCTGCCGGCTTTCGGGAAATTGTCGTCAATGTCCATCACTTAGCCGGGCAAATCATCGACTTCCTCAAAGCACACGATAACTTCGGGCTTGACATCCGCATCTCCGACGAAAGGGCTTGCCTGCTCGACACGGGAGGCGGCATCAAACACGCGGCTTCCTACCTCAACGACGGCGAACCTTTCCTCGTTCACAATGTAGACATCCTTTCAGACATTGACCTGCGAGCCTTATATAAGGCGCATTGCCAGAGCCACGCAATGGCTACCCTTTTGGTTAGCGACCGCCCCGCAAGCCGACGCCTCCTTTTTGACAAGGAGCAACGCTTATGCGGATGGCAGAACCGGCAAAGCGGGGAAGTGAAGTCGCCCTACGCGGATTTTCAGGCGGGAGCTTACACGGGCTATGCTTTCGGAGGCATACACGTGCTCTCGCCAGAGGCTCTTGATTGCATGGAAACTTGGAGCGACCGATTTTCCATCATTGATTTTTACTTGAACGTTTGCCCCGAACACGAAGTGCAGGCGTGGCCCGTTAAAGCCGGCCGCCTGCTTGACGTAGGGAAACCGGAGACCTTGGCTGAAGCCGAAGGTTTCCCCGGCCTGATTTAGTCAATCATATAATATATACCATTATGCATTCGATAAAATCGTTTTTTTTCAATTTAACGCTTGTCTTAGGCTGCCTATTCGCAACAACAACGACGGCGCAAGGACAAAGGGACTTCCATTTCAACGCGCGGGGGCAATTTAAAATTGTCCAATTCTCCGATACGCATTACATCTATAATAATCCGGAAGCCCAAGTAGCCCTGAAGGGTGTGGGTGAAATCATGGACGCCGAGAAACCGGACCTTGTCATCATTACCGGCGACCTCATCTACGGTCAGCCGGCCGACCAATCCTTGCGCACCTTGCTCGACGTGGTGGCCGCCCGTAAGACGCCATTCATCGTCGCCTTTGGTAATCACGACGACGAATTCGACCTGAGCCGAGAGCAACTGTTCCAAATCGTCCGCTCCTATCCAAGCAATGTCACCTATAACACGGAAGGGATTTCCGGCGTAGGCAATTGTTTCTTCCCTTTGAAAGGGAAAGACGGCAAAACGGAAGCCGTCTTTTATTGCTTCGATTCCCATTCCTACACCCAGTTGCCCGGCGCCAAAGGCTACGACTTCATCCGTTTCGATCAGATTGCCTGGTATCGCAAGCAAAGTGCGGCCTTCACGGAAGCCAACGGCGGTAAACCCATACCTTCGCTGGCCTTCTTCCATATCCCTGTGCCGGAATTTGCCTACGCGTCGGCCGACGAGAAGTGCATCCTGCGCGGAACACGGGCGGAACACGCCTGCCCTTCCAGTTTGAACTCCGGCCTGTTCGCCTCCATGAAGGAAATGGGCGACATCGAAGGTATCTTTGTCGGACATGACCACGACAACGATTACGCCGTCAATTACAAAGGAATCCTTCTCGCTTACGGCCGGTACTCCGGAGGAAATACCGTTTACAACGACTTGAAGCCCAATGGCGCCCGCGTCATTCTCTTGACAGAAGGCCAGCCCGGCTTCAGGACTTGGATACATCTGCGGGGCGGTGACATCATCCAAGACTACCGCTTCCCGGCCGACTTCACAAAGAAATGACCGACACTTCCCTCTTCGAGAACAAGACGGCAGTCTATCATACGCTGGGTTGCAAACTCAACTTCGCGGAGACCTCCGCTATCGGCAAACTATTGGCCGAACAAGGCATCCGAAGGGCGGCCGAAGGTGAAAAAGTCGACATCTGCGTCATCAACACCTGTTCGGTGACGGAGTTGGCCGACCGCAAATGCCGCCAATCCATCCGACATATCATCAGGCAGTATCCCGATGCCTTCGTTGTCGTGACCGGCTGCTACGCCCAGCTCAAGCCGGAGGAAGTGGCCCATATAGAAGGCGTAGATTTGGTTTTGGGAGCCGACCAAAAATCCGATATCCTCTCTTACCTCGACAAATTGGAGAAACATGGGACGGGGCAGATTGCCACTTCTCCCGTAAAAGACATACGCCGCTTCATCCCTTCCTGTTCTTCCGACGACCGTACGCGGCATTTCCTTAAGGTTCAGGATGGTTGCAATTATTTTTGTACGTATTGTACCATACCCTTCGCCAGGGGACGAAGCCGCAATGCAGCCGTGGCCGACTTGGTGTCCCAAGCAGAGGAAGTAGCCCGCGAAGGAGGGAAGGAAATTGTGCTTACCGGCGTCAACATTGGCGACTTCGGACGCTCCACGGGCGAAAACTTTTTGGAATTGATTCGTGCCTTAGACGAGGTGGAAGGCATTGCGCGTTACCGCATTTCTTCGATAGAGCCGGACTTACTTAGCGATGAAATCATCTCCTTTGTCGCCGGAAGCCGACGTTTTGCCCCGCATTTCCATATTCCTTTGCAAAGCGGAAGCGACGCCGTGCTGCAACTGATGCACCGTCGCTACGACACCGCCTTGTTCCGACACAAGGTGGAAAGGGTAAAGACACAGATGCCGGACGCTTTCATCGGCGTCGACGTGATAGTCGGCATGCGGGGCGAAACACCGGAACGCTTTCAAGAATCGTACGACTTCATCCAAAGCCTGGATGTCTCGCAGTTGCATGTCTTCAGCTACTCGGAACGCCCCGGTACACAGGCCTTGAAAATTGGCCAGGCCGTTCCTCCGCAGGAGAAACAAACGCGAAGCCATCGCCTGCTGCAACTTTCCGATAAGAAATGGCGCGCCTTTTACGAAGCCCATATCGGCCGCGAGGTGCAGGTGCTTTTCGAACAAGCCCGCAAAGGTGATTATATGCACGGCTTCACGGAAAACTACATCAAAGTGGAAGCCCCTTACGAGGCCGCGCAGGTGAACCGGCTTCAAACGCTGCGGCTGGGCGGTTGGAATGCCGACCACAGCCTGCTCACTGAGCAAGCTTTAAGCGGAAAAATATGAAAGACAAACTGCTCTATGTCCTACTTTACGGATGGGTGCGGCTGACTGCCCTGCTTCCTTTTCCGCTGCTGTATCTGTTTTCCGATGGCCTCTACCTGTTGGCCTACCATCTCGTGCGTTACCGTCGCAAAGTGGTGCGCCGCAATCTTGCGGCCTCCTTCCCGGAAAAGGCGGCAAAGGAAAGGCGGCAATTGGAGCGGGCCTTCTACCGGCATCTGGCCGACTACTTCACCGAGACCGTCAAGCTGGCACAATTGCCCATGCGCGAAGTGCAAAGACGCGCTTGCTTGCAGAATCCCGAATTGATAGACCGGCTGATGGATGAGGGGCATCCTTGCGTCTTGATGCTGATGGGACATTACGGCAACTGGGAATGGTTCTCTTCAGCAAGCAGTTTCTTTCGCGACGCCCATATCTACCAGATATACCGCCCGCTGAAAAGCAAAGCCTTCGACCGCCTTTTCATCCGGCTGCGCACCCGCTTCGGCGCCCGCCTCATCAAAAAGAACGATACCCTGCGCGATGTCATCCGCCTGAGTCGCTCGGGCGAACGCTGCGTCGTCATCTTTTTGGCGGACCAGACGCCCAGCCGTGCCAACTTGCATTACTGGACCGAGTTCCTACACCAGGACACGCCGATGCTGACCGGCCCCGAGCGCATCGCCCGTAAATTAGACATACCCGTTGTCTTCCTCGACGTCGAGCGTAAGACGCGGGGCTTCTACTCGGTAAATTTCGAGCTTATCTCCGCCACACCTAAGCAAATGCCGGAGAACGCCATCACCGAACAGTACGCCCGCCTAATGGAACAAAGCATAAGCCGCGCCCCCGCCTACTGGCTCTGGTCGCACAAGCGCTGGAAATACAAACGTGAAGACGCCATCTAATAACGAATCATGGACACGAATAAGAAACTTGCCGTCATTATCCTCAACTGGAACGGGAAGAAGCTGCTTGAGCAATTCCTCCCCTCCATAGTATCCTGCTCTCCCGAAGAAAAGGCCGATATCATCGTAGCCGACAACGGTTCCACCGACGATTCCATTGCTTTTCTCCGGCAGACCTTCCCCTCCGTGGGTGTGCTCCCGTTAGGGAAAAACTACGGTTTTGCCGAAGGATACGACCGAGCCATAGAAGCCGTCGAAGCCGAATACATCGTCTTGCTCAACAGCGATGTGGAAGTGACGCCCGGCTGGCTCGAGGCTCCGCTGGCTCTGCTGGAGTCAGACGAGCACATCGCCTGCGTACAACCGAAGCTGCTCGACTGGAAAGACAAAGGGCGCTTCGAATATGCCGGAGCCGCCGGCGGGTTCATCGACCGCTTCGGCTATCCCTTCTGTCGGGGCCGCCTTTTAGGCGCGGTGGAGGAAGACCGCGGCCAGTACGATACGGAAGCCGACTTGCTTTGGGGCAGCGGTGCCTGCCTCTTCGTACGCAGGAGCATTTTTCTAAAAGAGGGCGGATTAGACGCCGGCTTCTTTGCCCATCAGGAGGAGGTGGAGATGTGCTGGCGGCTGCGTTGTCGCGGATACCGCATCCTCTTCACGCCCCGTTCCACCGTTTACCATGTGGGCGGCGCCACCTTGCAGGCCTCCAACCCGCACAAGACCTTCCTTAATTTCCGGAACAGCTTGCTGATGATTTATAAGAACCTGCCCGAAGCTTACCTTCGACCTGCCCTTCGCGTCCGTTTCTTTCTGGATTATGTGGCCGCCTTGAAATTCCTCCTCGCCGGACAAAGGGGCGACGCCCGGGCCGTCGTCCGCGCACGCCGCGCCTTCCGAGACCTCCGCAAGACCTATTTGCCCGTTCGCGAAGAGAACCTGCGGAAGGCTCTCGTCCCCGTTCCGCCGGAACTGTTCAAGAAGAGCCTCGTACTCTCTTTTTACCTGCACGGCCGCAAAACCTTTGCCGCGCTGCGACCGCCATACCTAAAGGGCGAAGGGCGCTTACAACGAAGCACTGGAAATCTACAGCAAGTTGGCAAAAGTTGAGCCACAGGCTTTCCAACCCACAGTGGATTTGGTTCGACAAAACATGGAACTACTTGTGTTATAAGGTTTATCAGTCAATCGAGTAGGCGGGAACGGGGTTATCCCGTTCCAACCTCTCACACCACCGTACGTGCCGTTCGGCATACGGCGGTTTGAACTGATTTCAAAGCATGTCTCTTTAGGTAGTAATCCAAGCAGCTTACCAGACCTTTGCGGGTCAGGATTTC
>JAISGW010000063.1 GCA_031262895.1 Tannerella sp.
CTCCCCGGACTGCGTCACCACGCGCCCGGCGCGCTCGTAGAACTCCGCCAGGCGGCTCGGCAGGTAGGCGGGGAAGCCCTCCTCGGCCGGGATCTCCTCCAGCCGTCCGGAGATCTCGCGAAGGGCCTCCGCCCAGCGCGAGGTCGAGTCGGACATCAGCGCGACGTCGTAGCCCATGTCGCGGAAGTACTCCGCGATCGTGATGCCCGTGTAGATCGACGCCTCGCGGGCGGCCACCGGCATGTTGGAGGTATTGGCGATGATGATGGTACGTTCCATCAGCTCGCGCCCCGTATGGGGGTCGACCAAGTGCGGGAATTCGGCGAAGATTTCCACGACCTCGTTGGCGCGCTCGCCGCAAGCGGCGATGATGACAATGTCGGCCTCAGCCTGCTTGGAGATGGCGTGCTGCAACACCGTCTTGCCCGTGCCGAAAGGGCCGGGAATGAATCCGGTGCCGCCTTCCGTGATGGGATTGAGGGTGTCGAGCGTGCGGACGCCCGTTTCCAGCAACTTGTAGGGGCGTATCTTTTCCTTGTAGCAGGTGAGGGCCTTCTTGACCGGCCATTTCTGCACCATCGTGACCTTGTGCTCCTGCCCCTCGGCGTCGACAAGTACGGCCATCGTATCGTTGATGGTGTATTTGCCCGCCTTGGCCACGCTCTTCACGCTGTACTCGCCTTTCCAGACAAAGGGCACCATAATCTTATGGGGCTGGAAGTTCTCGTCCACCTCACCCAACCAGGCGCCCGCTTCCACGCGCTCGCCCGCCTTGGCCAAGGGCTTGAATTCCCATAGCTTGTCGTTGTCGAGCGGGAAGGTGTATTCCCCGCGCTGGAGGAAAACGCCTGTCATCTTGTCCAAGTCGTTCTGCAACCCGTCGTAATTGCGGGAAAGCAGGCCCGGCCCGAGAGTGACTTCAAGCATGTGACCTTCGAATTCGGCGGAATCGCCCACCCGCATGCCGCGGGTGCTTTCGAAGACCTGGACGTAGGCGTCGCGCCCGATTACTTTAATGACCTCTGCCATCAGCCTGACGCCTCCGACGGAGATGTAACAGATTTCGTTTTGCGAAACCGGTCCGTCGACTTCGACGGTCACGAGGTTGGAAACGATTCCTTTAACTGTTCCTTTCGTCGCCATTATTCGTTTATTTATTTTGTATTGTTTCTTTTGAATTCATCCAAGGTCTTATCGGAGCCTTTCTTCATCTTGCCGACCAGTGTGCGGAAAGCCTGCTCGCCCGTTTCCCGGTCGAGTGTGGCCCAGCGTTCCAACATCTCCAACTTGAAATAATAGGCTAAGAGGCTCTCGAAGTCGAAGACCTTGCTTTCGGTGGCTTCGTCAAGCCAGTTCCATTTTAATTGATCAATGGCCTTTTCTCTGCGCATCAAATCGGTTTCGTCGGCCAAGCGCAGCAACTCGTCCAAATGCAGAGCCTCGGCTTGGTCGCCCAAGTCAAAGTCGCGGGCGTTGGAAGTACGCAGGTGCTCGCAGACGGCGGTCTGCCCTACAATATAAAGGTTGCGGTCAAGGCCGAACTTGCGACAGGTCAGTGCCGCGAGCGTATTGTTGACATTCAGGTTCAAGGCGAACCACTCAGCCGCGAAACGGTTCTTGCAACCCATGGCATAAGCGTAATAAAGCGCTGCCAAGCGGTCTTCCCAGGCAATAGGAGAAGCCTCGCCCGCGCTTTCCTGCCAAAGCCGCAGAAAAGCGTGCAGGTAAGGCGGCAAACCGCTGAAAGCCTGCTTCGAGACCCTTTCTCCTTCGCGCTCCTGGGTGACTAATTCCATATAATGGTCCGCCGCTTCGGCCGTGAGCGAACCGCCCGGCTGAAATTCCCAGGAAGCAGGCTGGCGTAAATGCTCCAGCAGGTTCTTGTTGTCCGTCCGCAAGGCGAACAGGCCGAACAGGCGGGCATCTTTGGAACTGAGGTGTGCGAAAAGCTCTTCCTTAAAAGCGGAAGGGGCATACGGCAACTTCTTGTCGTCGAACGCCAAATTAGGCAGTCCGGCGACCAGATAATAATATTTGCTCATGACTTAAAACAAAAGCCCGGCCAATTGCGGACGAAGGAAATCCTTGAAGAAATTGGTGAATTCCTCTTCGCCGAACATGAGTTTATAGGAACCGTCGGCGGGAGCCAAGGTAAAGGATGCGTTTTTCCCGGCTACCTGCTCAATACGCAGGCCCTTGTCAAGCAAGGCCTTGGCGTTGGCCTCGAAATATTTCAACAAATCCGAGGCCTGAGCCGTTTGGATGACCAGCTCTTGTTTGGAGGCCCAGCCTTTGGCCAATTCGAGGATGAGCTTTTGCATGTATGCCTTGTCGGCAAATGCGGCCTTCACATTGGCCGAGCAGATTTCACCGCAGAGCAGGTTGGCCACCTCGCTCTTTAGGGCTTCAACAGATTGGGCGGCATACAGCTTCAACTCGGCTTCCGTATTCTTCTTCAAGACGGCGGCTTCTTTTTTCGCCTCCGCAATGATCTGTTTGGCTTCCGCTTCCGCACCGCCCACAATGGTCTGCTTCTGTTGGTTCGCCTCTTCCACGATGCGTCTGGCTTCGTCTTGGCCCTTCTCTACGCCTTCCCGATAAATTTTATCAGTGAGTTCTTGAATTTTTGTATCCATTCTCTGTTATTTGTTTTTGTTGAATAGCATCCTATCTATTTTTGTGTCGCAAAGTTATTCCTTTTGTAGAATTGTAAGGTTAACAAACATGAAACAAGCAATAAAAAATCTATATTAGCAGCAATATGGGAAGAAAAACAATAAGCAAGCTAACTATAAATATTATCTTTGCGAAATACAACTACATATATCACTTCATAGTACTTACTCCTCTATAAAAATATGAAAGAGACGAATCCAAAAGAAGAAGAGAAGTCGGCCTCGCACGAACTTCATATTGTTTTTCACTTGGTACAAAAACGGAAAGGGAAGCCGTTCCGCTTGCCGGATGTTCAATGGAATTACTGGCTTTTTATATTGGATGGAGAGATGAACGTATCTTACCAGGAATTCCGCAACCACCTCTGCAAGGCGGGGGAAATGATTTTCCTCCCGCAGTATGGCGGTGCCGTATGTGAGCCTTTCTCTGAAATGAAAATGCTCTCCCTGGAATTCAACAACCAGGCATTGATCCACGACGAACTCAAATGGGAGGATTGGGTGGAGGAGGCCAACGAACGCCCCTTCTTCCATAAATTAGACATCCGCTCGCCGCTCACCGTGGTCGTGGAAAGCGTGCAATTCTACCAACAATGCGGCCTGCTCAATCCCGCCATGGAACTGGTCAAGGAAAAGGAGGCCTTCCTCGCGCTGAAACTGTTCTACACCCGGCAGGAAGCAGCCCGTTTTTTGGGGCCTTTGCTGATAAGGAGGGAAGACGACTTCAAGGCGCACGTGACTAAATACTGCGCCCAGGCACGCAGCGTGGAAGATTTGGCCAGCCTTTGCAGCATGTCGCCACGTGCCTTCACCCGCAAGTTCAAGAACGAATTCAACGATTCGCCTTACCATTGGCTGTTGCGCAAGAAAGCCGAGCGCATCAAGGTCTTGCTGGCCGACAAAAAAATCCCCCTACAGGAAATCATTCGGGACTACGAATTCAGTTCACCGGCTCATTTCACGACCTATTGCAAAAAGCAGTTCGGCATGACCCCCTCGCATTACCGCGACGCGCTGAACGGGAAGAAGGCGCTGGAAGAAGTCTGATCTTGTAATCATGATAGCTTAACGTGGCGGATGGCGGATTTTTTCTCATGCGCGTACATAATAAGTAGGGGATAGAAGAGAGGCGAAAAAAGTTTGAAAAAAAGCAGGGCAGGTATTGCGGGGAATAAAAAAGGGCGTACCTTTGCACCCGCAAACGAGACGCGGGGGCCCGCAAGAGAGCGGGGAAGGCCGGGTGTCGCT
>JAISGW010000115.1 GCA_031262895.1 Tannerella sp.
TCCTTAGGCGTGATACGGTTCTCTTTCATTTCAAAATCATTTTGCATTTATGCCACGAAAATAGGAGGACAAATCGTACAAGAAGTGACAAATCGTGCAAAAGTGATTAGAAATCAGAAAACAGGGGACAGAAGTTGGGAGATAGCAAGACAATAAGACTATGAGACTGTAAGACTTTTAGACAATAAGAATAAGAGATTCGTCTAATAATCTAATAGTCTCATAGTCTAATGGTCTTATAATCTCATGGTCTTGCAGCTTAGCGCGAGCGGACTTCCTTGCGCATGAAGGAGGCGTAGCCGAGGGCAAAAATCAAGACCGTGGCGGCAATCAGACCCGTCAACTGGGGCCAGACGACCAGCAGGCTTTGTCCCAAAGGCAGCGGACTGGGTATGGCACCGCTGACCTGCTCCATGGTGAGCGGCCCTATGCTACGTACCGAAGGTTCCAGCAGTGTGGAGGTGGCTTCTGAGAACAATTCGCCGGGGGCAAATTGCAACAAGTCCATCATGTGCCGCTGGTAGGCCAGCACCTGCATGTTCGTCACCATCATGCCCGAAGGGCTGAGTACCTTCGCCACCAGCCCCAGTATCATGTTGAAGAACACGCTGAAGAACAGCCATACGGCGATGCAGGCCAAAGCCGAAGTGGCCGCCTGCTTGAACTTGATGGAAAAGAAGATGGCCAGGTTCAGCCAAAAAGCCACATAGACAATAGACACCACGATGAAGGCGATGACCCGCAGAAACTCTTCCGGCGTAGGGGGGATGCCCAAGGAAATCAAGCCGAAGCCCATCACGAGGAATCCCAGAGCGAACAGCAGCGTGCCGATGACAATCAGCGCCGCTGTGAACTTCGCATTGATCAAATAGTCGCGTGGGATGGGTTGCGAAAGTATCCGGCTCAGGGTGCCCTTGCTTTGCTCCGTGTTTATCGCATCAAAGCCCAGCGCGATGCCTAAGAGCGGCCCAAGAAAGCTGATGAACACAGTGAAGGAGGGCAAGCTGCCGTCGGTCAGCGTGAAGAGCTTGAGGAAGAAGAAGGAGTTCTCGGGCGCACCAGGCTTGAGGGCCGCGCCGAAGTTCGACAGCGCCGTGTAGAGCGAGCCTCCGCAGGTGAGCGCCATGATGAAGAAGAGGATGATGATGCGCCAGCTCCTCAGGTGGTCGCAGACCTCTTTGCGTACGATGACCCCGAAGGGGGAAAGGGGGCGACTGTTACTCTTCATGATAAGCTCCTTCAAAATAGCGGCTGTACACTTCGTCCAGCCCGTGTTCCTTTTTATGGATGTCTTCCAACTTGAGCAGCCCGAGCAGCTTCCCCTTGCCGAAGAAGGCCACCCGGTCGCAAACACGCTGCACCTGGTCGAGCAGGTGCGAGGAGAAGAGGACGGTCAAGCCTTCCTCGCGGCTGAGGCGGTGTACGAGTTCGATGAAATCCTTGACGCCTTCCGGGTCGATACCGGAGGTCGGCTCGTCAAGGATGATGACTTCGGGCGACTTGATCAGCACGTCGGCCAGACCTAAGCGCTGGCGCATGCCGCGCGAGTAGGTGCCGGCCTTTTTGCCCGTTTCGGCGCCCAGGCCGACCTTTTCGAGCAATTCGGCTGCCTTGCCGCGGGCTTCCGTTTTCCGAAACCCGTTCAACTGCGCCGTATAAACCAGATTCTCGGTGCCGGTCATTTCGTCGTAAAAGCCTACATCCTCTGGAAGGTAACCCACCTTGCGCTTTACCTCTACCGGATGCCGGGTCGAATCAATGCCGCAGACTTCCACTTGGCCGGAGGTCGGCTCCGTCAAACCCAGCATCATCAGGATGGTAGTCGACTTCCCCGCCCCGTTGGGGCCGAGCAGGCCGAACACCTCGCCCTTATAAATGTCCAGTTCGAGGTTGTCGACAGCCGTGAACCGTCCGTAGCGCTTCGTCAAGCCGGACAGCGATATCACTGCTTGCGGCATGGCTTATCTCCTCCCGTATTTGCGGAACAGCAAATAGACACTGCCCAGGGCGGCAACGATAATCAGGATGCCCAGCCAGCCCCATACGGCGGAAGTTCTCACCGTGACGCGGAACTCGGCGGAGGCGTTCGCTTCGGCGGTGCGCACGGTCATGCGCACGATGTAGTCGCCGGGAATGGCCTTCTTGGCCGCTTTCAGGGTGGCTACCACTTGTGCCCTTTCGCCGGCCTGCAGCGAGGTGACTTCGGAAGGCGCGTAGGATACTTCCCAGCCGTTGGGCTTGGCGTCGGAGAGGCGTATGCCCATCAGGGCGGCAGAGCCGGTGTTCTCGACAACGAGGTCGATTTTCTTGGTCTCGCCCGCCGTGACGGTCGTGCTCAGCAAGCCTTCCGGCGTGGTCAGCTCCAAGCCGTAGGTGCCGGTGATGACAACCTGCAAGGTCAGGGAGGCGGAAGTCGATTTGGTGACCGCCTGCACGGGGATATTGTAAGTGCCGGCCGTCACGTTGGCGGGCGGCGCGATGTCTATGCTGATGTTAGAGGTGGCATTAGGCTCCACTTGGGCCGAGGTGGCCTGCCGATAATTCGCCTTGAAAACGACGCCCCAGCCTTTAGGTGCGTTGGCCACCAAGGCGTATTCCTGTTCGTCGGAGGTCTCGTTCTTGAGCTTGGCCTGGTAGGTGAAGGAGGACTTGCTGTTGCCTTGCATGTTGGGCTGGTCGCAGGTCAGTTCCGTCTTGTAAGTGCCCTGTTCCGAGACGGTCAGGGTCAGCGGCAGTTCGGCTAAGCCTTGGGCGATAACCTTGAAATGGTAGGAACCCTTGTTCACCTTCAGCGGCACGTCCACCTTCAGGTTGAAGCTCCTTTTTTCTCCCGGTAAGACCGACATTTCTTCAATGGTGTAGGCGCCGGCGTTCAGGGTGGCCGTCCAGCCGCGCGGCAAGCCTTCGACCGAAAGGACGGCGTTCTCTTCCTGTTTGCTCTTGTTCATCAGGTCGATGCCGTAATTCACCGTTTGTCCGGGCGGGACGGAGACTTCCGCATAAGGGGTATATAACACGGCGGCGGGTGCGTCTGTTTGGTCGACTGCGCCCGCCATGTTGGGGAGCAGGCCCCAAGCGAGTAAGAGTAGTGATAGACTGAATTTGTTAGTTGCCATGTCCTTGTTGATATTAGTATAGACGCGGCAAAATTACATTGCCTTCTTATGATGTGGCTGTTAAATGATTTGAAACTTTCTTGTGCGCCGCAAACGTTGCCTCCTTATATGTACTTTTGTTATCCGAACATTAAAAAGAACAGCAGTTATGGAACTTTCTTTAGACTTCAACAAGCAGTACAGCTATGCCGACTACCTTACCTGGATAGACGACAAGCGCCGGGAACTGATTAACGGCTTTGTGCGGATGATGCTGCCCGCTCCCACAAAGGCACACGCTTCCGTTTCGGGTAACATCGTGTATGAAATGCAGTATTACTCCCGCCTCCATGGAGGCCCCTGCCAAGTCTTCTATGCCCCCTTCGACGTGCGCTTGCCTAAGAACGGGGAAAGGGAGGACGACAAACTGTACAATGTGGTACAGCCCGACATCTGCGTTGTCTGCGACCCGAACAAGCTGGACGAGCGCGGTTGCCTCGGCGCGCCCGACTTGATAGTGGAGATATTGTCGAAATCGAACCGCCAGTATGACCTCCACGACAAATATATGCTGTACGAGAAATCCGGCGTACAGGAATATTGGGTCGTTGAACCCAAGTATAAGGACGTGACTGTCTACCTGCTCGGCGAAGACGGGAAATACGCCGAAGGGAAGTATTACGAAGGCAAGGCCCTTATCCCCGTCCACGTGCTTCCCGGTCTGGAGCTTGACACCGAGGACATTTTCAAGGGCGTATAAGGTAGCATCCCCCTTGATCCCCTTTTGCGAAGGTCGGCCATAGCGCCGGCCTTTGTGCTATATGTATTTTTTTGCGGAGAGGTTACGTTTCCCGCTTTCGATTGTCATTAGGACGAAATGGAACAAGAAGTATTCAAACAAACCATCTTGCCGATGCGTCCCCGCCTGCTGGCTTACGCGCTGAGGCTGACCGACAATCCGGAGGATGCGGAAGATGTCATTCAGGAAGTCTTTCTCAAGCTCTGGGATATGCGCGACAAGCTGGTCGAATACGACAATGTCCCCGCCCTCTCCGTGCAAATAACCAAGCACCTCTGCCTGAATCTCCTCAAGACGAGGAAACGCTGGAGCACGGACACGCCCGACGAGGCGGAACCGGAGAACGAAAATGCCGCCCCCGACCGCCGGCTGGAACAAAGCGATGCGCTGCACTGCCTCTTCTCCATCGTAGACCGTCTGCCCGGACTCCAGCAGGCCGTCTTGCGGATGAAGCATCTCGAAGGCCTCGAAGTGGAGGAAATCGCTGCCCTGACGGGAAGCTCGCCGGAAGCCATCCGGATGAACCTCTCGCGGGCCAGGAAAAAGGTGAAAGCCTGTTTTTTCAAATTGAACAAAGCATGATGGATAGCGACAAACTACAAAGGATAGACCTGCTGCTGGAACGCTTCTTCGAAGGCGAGACCTCGAAAGCCGAAGAAGAGGAACTGTATGCCTTCTTCGCCTCCGGCGAGGTGCCGGAAAGGCTCCGGCCCTATTGCAGCCTGTTCAAATACATAACCGACGAGCTGCCACGGGAACTGGAAGCCGCCGAAGCGGGCTTCACACTCCCCCGCCGGAGCAGGCTCCGCTTCCTGTGGCGCGGTCTCGTCGCCTTGGCCGCCGCCCTCCTGTTGGGCGGCCTTTTCCTCACGCGTTTCCTCGACAGGAAGCCGGCTACCTCCGAACCCTACGCCTACTGCTACATCCGGCGTGACGGGAAAACCATCACCGACCCGGCCCTCGTACGCCCCGTCGTGGAGGCTACCCTGCAACAACTCGCCCTGCAAAAACAGCAAACCGACTCGCTCTACCGGAAAGCGCAGGATTGGCAGGAGCAACTCCTCGAAGCCTTCCCCGACCCTTATGCCCGGCAAGCCGCCCGTCAAATCCTGAACGACAATTTATAACTCACTATCAATATTAGAATAACAATCTTATGCAAACGAAAAAATGTGCTTTACTGGCCGCATTGCTACTTCTCGGAAGTCTTTCGGCCGACCTGTCCGCCCAAACCCACCTCACCGCGCTGATGAAGAAATGTGAAAGCCTGTCCAATGTGGACATGAGTATCATCCGCAAGCGCGACCCGCAGACGAAGGAACTTTACAACGCCGTCGTCACGGTCAGCATCAAAAACAATGCGCCCCTGATGCAGGAATTCCTGGCCGCCTTCAA
>JAISGW010000019.1 GCA_031262895.1 Tannerella sp.
CGACGTGAAGATGTCGCCAGAGGGCGTCCCCGGCCTGGCTACCGCCCATCTCTTCCGTTTTTCCAAACGTTTCCTTGACGAATACCTGCCCTATACCGTGGAACTGGGCCGCTCTTTCGTCGCCCTCGAATATCAGGCCACCCGCGAAGGAGCAGCCAAGGGCCTCTTCGTGCTTGATAATCTTTGGGACGGCTTGGGCGCCATGACCGTGATAGACCCCAGCCTGCGCTATTTTTTCGGTAAAGTGACCATGTACAACACCTACGACCCCCGGGCGCGGGATATGATACTTTATTTCTTAGCCAAGCATTTCCCCGACAACGAAGGGCTGATGGAGCCTATCCATCCCTTGCGTACCCAGCCCGACACCGTGCTCCTTAAGGTACTGTTCGACGCGGACAATTATAAGGACGATTACCGGGTGCTTAACCGGGAAGTCCGCAAGTCGGGCATCAATATTCCACCCTTAGTCAATGCCTACATGAGCCTTTCGCCCAAGATGCGCACCTTCGGCACGGCCGTCAACCACGAATTCGGCGAGGTGGAAGAGACTGGCATCCTGATTGCCATCAACGAAATCCTCGAAGAGAAGAAGAAGCGGCATATAGAAACCTATCTCAAGGAAGAATACCCCTCCCAACCCCCGCTTAAGTACCATTGAAATACGAAAAAGATATTTCTTTCGTTATAAAGGAAAACATCATCAAATGAAAATAGCCATTGTTGGAACCGGATATGTCGGTTTGGTCACCGGCACCTGCTTCGCAGAAATGGGAAGCGAAGTTTACTGTGTGGATGTAGACAAGTCGAAAATAGAGAAATTGAAGAACGGCCTCATCCCTATCTATGAGCCGGGATTGGAAGAAATGGTATCCCGCAACGTGCAGGCCGGCCGTTTGAAGTTCACCACCGAATTGGCCGAGTGCTTGGACGAGGTGGAAATCGTCTTCTCGGCCGTGGGCACGCCTCCCGATGAGGACGGCAGTGCTGATCTTCGCTATGTGCTTGAGGTGGCGCGTGAAATCGGCCGCCTGATGAAGCAGTATCTCCTTGTGGTCACGAAGAGCACCGTACCCGTAGGTACGGCCGAGAAAATCAAGGCCGCCATACGCGAAGAGCAGGCCCTGCGCGGGGTAGACATTCCCTTCGACATCGCCTCCAATCCGGAGTTCCTCAAAGAAGGGGCCGCCATTAAGGATTTCATGAGTCCCGACCGCGTGGTCGTGGGCGTGGAGTCCGAGCAGGCCGAAAAACTGATGTCCAAGCTTTATCGTCCTTTTCTGCTGAATAATTTCCGCGTTATTTTTATGGATGTTCCTTCGGCCGAGATGACCAAGTACGCGGCCAATTCCATGTTGGCCACCCGCATCAGTTTCATGAACGACATTGCCAACCTCTGCGAGAGGGTAGGGGCCGACGTCAATATGGTACGCAAGGGTATAGGTTCGGACAGCCGCATCGGAACCCATTTCCTCTATCCCGGCTGCGGTTATGGCGGTTCCTGCTTTCCGAAGGACGTGCGCGCTCTTATCCATACGGCTTCGTTGCACGGGTACGAGATGCGCCTCTTGCAAGCCGTTGATGCCATCAATGAAGACCAGAAATCTATCCTCTTCCGCAAGTTGGAACAGCAGTTCGAAGGACATTTGGAAGGAAAGGAAATTGCCCTCTGGGGGCTTTCTTTCAAGCCGGAAACCGACGACATGCGCGAGGCGCCTTCATTGGTGCTGATTGAAAAGCTGTTGGCTGCCGGTTGCCGGGTACGCGCCTACGACCCCGTGGCCATGGAAGAAGCTCGCCGCCGTTTTGGTGGCCGCATCGCTTATGCCAAAGATATTTATGAGGCCGTGGTCGACGCCGATGCCCTTTTCCTCGTCACCGAATGGAAGGAATTCCGCCTGCCCTCCTGGACGGTGGTCAAACGCCTCATGAAATGTCCCCTCGTCATCGACGGGCGCAACATATACGAGGCTTCCGAATTGGAGGAAAACGGCTTTACCTATTTCCGTATCGGCCGCTAAAAATACTTTCTCCTTTCCGCTTTTTCGATTGAAATTCGTTCCTTTGCCCGAAAATACGGGAAAAAGGCCTTGGCCTTGAATGAATCGCCGATGATATGAAAAGAAAAATACTATACCTCTTCTTGGCCGTCTGCACTGCTTGCACGGCCTATCCGCAAAAGTGGAACTTGCCCGGTAACCGGGCGGCCGTGGAACTGCAAGAGCGGAAGCTATCCATGGCGCTTTATGCCGTGGCCAACTTTTATGTGGATTCCACTTCTACGCGCAAACTGGTAGAAGATGCCATCCGCGGCATGCTTGACAAGCTGGATCCGCATTCCGCCTACATGACCCCTGAAGAGACCAAGGAAATGAACGAACCCCTGCAGGGCAACTTCGACGGCATAGGCATACAGTTTAACATGCTTCAGGATACCCTTTATGTCGTGCAGGTCATCCCCGGCGGCCCTTCGGAAAGAGTAGGTCTCCGGGCAGGCGACCGCATCATCGCGGTGAACGATACCTCCATCGTGAAGATGGGCACTGCCGACATCATGAAACGCCTGCGCGGCCCGAAAGGTACCGAGGTGCGGATAAAGGTCGTGCGCCGACATGCAACGCAGCCCATCGCCTTTAAAATCATCCGGGGTAAGATACCCATTTACAGTATCGACGCCGCTTACATGATTAACAAGCATACGGGCTACATCAAGATAAACCGTTTCGCCGCCACTACGGGTGACGAGTTTCGCCAGGCTTTGACCAAGCTTAAGAAGCAGGGGATGAAGCAGCTGCTCCTCGACCTGCAAGACAATGGGGGCGGCTATATGGAACCGGCCATCGACGTAGCCGACCAATTCCTCTCCGGCGGCAAGATGATTGTTTATACCCAAGGTTACAGCCAGCCTAAGGAAAGCTTCAGGGCTTCGGCTAAGGGCGACTTCGAAACGGGACGGGTGGCCGTTTTGGTCGACGAGTCCACGGCTTCAGCCAGCGAGATACTCACCGGCGCCTTGCAGGATTGGGACCGTGCCGTGGTCATCGGCCGCCGTTCCTTCGGCAAAGGTTTGGTGCAAAGGCCTATCCCCTTGCCCGACGGCTCCATGATGCGCCTGACTGTGGCCCGCTATTATACGCCTTCGGGCCGTTGCGTGCAGAAACCTTACATCAAAGGCGACATGGCCGATTACAGCCGCGACCTGATTGACCGTTACAACCGGGGGGAACTGATGAGTGCCGACAGCATACATTTCCCCGATTCCCTGAAATGTTATACGTTGGAAAAGCACCGCACCGTGTATGGCGGCGGAGGCATCATGCCCGACGTGTTCATTCCGCTCGACACCATGGACTTTACCGATTATTACCGTAACCTGGCAGCTTCCGGCGTCCTCCTGCAAACTACCATGTCGTATATAGACACCCACCGCGCCGCACTCAAAAAGGCTTATCCCGACATCCGTTCGTTTAAGCAGAAATATATAGTGCCCGATGCCCTGATAGCCAAGCTGGAGGCCAACGGCAAAGCCGAAAAGATAGCCTTCGACGCGAAACAATACGCCCGTTCGGAACATCTCATCCGCTTGCAGATGGCAGCCCTCATCGCCCGCGACCTTTATGATACGGGCGCGTATTACCAAATCATCAACGACTTGGAAGAAAGTTACAAGACAGCCCTGCGTATCCTTGACGACCCGGCGGCCTACAACAAAATCCTGCATATATCCAATGACGGGAAATGAACAACGCGCCCGTATACCCGAGCCGACGCTCCGGCGTCTGCCCTGGTATCTGGCCTTCGTGAAACTGCTGAAGGGGGAAGGTGAAACGTATGTCTCTTCCACGCAAATTGCCAAAGAAATCAGCGTGGACCCCAGCCAGGTTTCCAAAGACCTTTCCTTTGTCAACCTTGCCGGCAAGACGCGCGTGGGATACGAGATAGGCAGTCTGATAAGCGTGTTGGAAGATTTCCTCGGTTTCTCGAAGCGCCATAAGGCTGTCCTCTTCGGAGTGGGCAGTCTGGGCGCCGCCTTGTTGCAGGATTCCGGTTTGAAGCAATACGGTTTGGAAATCATTGCCGGCTTCGACATACGTCCGGAATTGGACGGGACGCAGGTGAACGACATCCCCGTTTACCTGAACGGCGACTTTCCCCACCTTCATGCCCGGCACCAGGCTACTATCGGCGTCATCACCGTTCCGGTTGACCAGGCGCAGGCCGTGGCCGACCTCTTGGTCTCGGAAGGCGTTCGCGCCCTGTGGAACTTCACCCCCTTCCGCATTCGTGTGCCCGAAGGCGTAGTTGTGCAAAATACTTCCATCTATGCCCATTTGGCTGTTATGTTCAACCGTTTGAGCCTCTTGGACGGGGAATAATGAAAATCATCTGCGTCGGCATGAACTACGCATCCCACAATAAAGAGATGCGCTTCGCCTTAGAATCGGCAGACCCGGTGCTCTTTCTGAAGGCCGATTCGGCCTTGCTCAAAGACGGCAAGCCCTTTTTCTTGCCCGACTTCTCGGAAGATTTGGAGTACGAGACGGAACTCGTCGTCCGCATTGACCGCTTGGGAAGGAATATCGCCGAACGTTTCGCCTGCCGTTACTTTAACGAAGTGAGCGTAGGTATAGACTTCACCGCCCGCGACCTGCAGGCCCGCCTGCGCAGCCAAGGCCTGCCGTGGGAAATCAGCAAGGCCTTCGACAACTCGGCCGCCTTGGGCAGTTTCCTGCCTCTGGCTGCATTGGGCGGAGAAGTGCAAGCCTTGGATTTCCGGCTTGACATCAATGGGAAGACGGTACAAAACGGGCGGACGGCCGAGATGATAGCCTCCGTTGACAGGATTGTGGCTTACGCCAGCCGTTTCTTCACCCTGCGTACGGGCGACCTTCTTTATACCGGTACGCCCGAAGGCGTCGGCCGCGTACATATTGACGATCATCTGGAGGGCTACCTTTGCGGTCGGAAGGTGTTGGAGTTTAATGTGAAATAAGAACCAATGATGCGTCTTTGCCTTTTCCTCTTTTTCCTGCTCGTCTCGGCCCTGCCGATAGGGGCGCAGACTATCCGTTCCGTGCTGGCCGGCGGTCATTGGGTACGCATAGAAGTGGAACAGACAGGCATCTACAAAATCACCTACGCCGAACTGAAGAAGATGGGATTCGCCGACCCTGCGAAAGTCTCTGTGCACGGTTATGGCGGCTGGCCGCTCAGCGAGGACTTCAGCCAACCCGGCTATAAGGACGATTTGCCTGCGACGGGTGTCTATCGGGGCAGCGACTATCTGCTCTTTTACGGTTTGGGGCCGGTGAAATGGACTTACGACAGCAGTAGCCGGACGTTCGTGCATACCAATAACCCCTATTCCACTTATGGTAGCTATTTCTTGACCGACTCCACCGCGACGAAAGACATGCCTTCTACGGCTTCGGCCGACAGCAGTGCCGCCCTCTCCATCCATACTTACGACGAATACCGGCTGTATGAGAACGACCGTTTCTCGCCTAACGCTTCGGGGCGCGAACTCTTTGGCGAGGCCTTTGTCAGCGGGCAGACGCGTACGCTTTCCTCCTCGGCTTTCCAGATTCCCGGCATCACCTCCGACGAGGGCAAGGTCTCGATGCGCTTCATCGCTTGCCCCCGCAGCATATCCGGCACCGCCACCCTCTCCATAGACGGGAAGGCCTTGCTCAACCTCAGTTTCCCCACCGTCCCCGTGAGCGACCTCTACACTAAAGCTACCGCCCAAACGGGAGTTGCCGCCTGGACGGGCGACAAGAGCGAGACGCCGCAGGTCAGCATCAGCTACAATGGCGGTTCGTCCG